>NZ_JBHVSQ010000003.1:80756-106183 GCF_042885055.1 Isoptericola sp. NPDC058082
CCTCCCCCTCCCCCTCCCCCCCCCCCCCCCACCGCGGGGGTCAGGGGAGGGGCCGGATCAGGGCGCGGAGCCCGCCGCCGCGGCCTGCTCCGCCTGGGCGTTCGACTGGTCGAGCAGCTCCTGCATGCGCGGCTGCACCTCGGCGAGGTAGTCGGCCGCCTGCTGCTTGCCGTCGAGCACGGGCTGGATGCCGACCCAGAGCTCGTCGTACCACTCGGCGCCGTAGGTGAACGACGCGGGCATCTCGCGCCCGTAGTCCTCGGCGATGTCGAGGAACTCCTGGCGGTTCTTCGGCTTCAGCGAGTCGTCCTTCTCGACCTCGCCGGCCCACTCCTGCGCCGTGTCGATCCGGTTCGGGATCTGGATGCTGGCGTCGACGAGGGTCTGCTGCGCCGTCTCGTCCGTGGACAGGTAGGTGGCCAGCTTCACGGCGTCCTCGGGCAGCGCGGTCGTGGCGGAGACGCCGATGCCGAGCGAGCCGACCCAGGTGGCCGTCTCGCCGGTCTTGCCGACGGGCCAGGGCATGAGGTCGTACTCGAAGTCGAGGTCGTTGTAGACGCTCATGTCCCACGGGCCGACGGGGAAGAAGCCGATCTCCCCGGCCATGAAGCGCTGGTAGGTGTCGAGGGTCTGCGCCTGCTCGGGGTTCGGGGTGACGCCCTCCTCGGTGAGGTCGGCGATGAACTGGATGGCCTCGGCGAACTCGGGGGTGTCGACGGTGACCTGCGTGTGGTCCTCGTTGGTCCAGTCGCCGCCGTTGCTCCAGACGAAGGACTGCGAGTTCCACTGCACGTTGAGGCCGGTGCCCCACTGGTCGGTCTCGCCGTCGCCGTCCGTGTCCTGGGTGAGCTCCTTGCAGATCTCGAGCCACTCGTCCCAGGTGAGGGGCTCGTCGGGGTCCGGTCGCTCGACGCCGGCCTCCTTCAGCAGGTCGGCGTTGTAGCCGAACGCGAACGGGCCGATGTCCTTGGGCAGGCCGTACAGCTGGCCCTCGGAGGTGCCCTGGGTCGTGCCGTCGAAACGGTAGGAGTCGACGCCGTACGGCCAGATGTTGTCGAGGTCGACCCCCTGCTCGGCGACCTGGTCCGTGATGTCCATGAGGACGCCCGAGCCGACGTAGGACTGCAGGCTGGCCTGCTCGATGTAGAAGACGTCGGGCACCTTGTTGCCCGCGACGGCCGCCTGGAGCTTCTGGGCGTACTGGTCGGCCGAGGTGACGATCATCTTGACCTTCACGCCGGTGTCCTCGGTGAAGCGGTCGATGGCCTCCTGGTAGGCCTTCTTCTCGTCGTCGCCGCCGCGGAACATGAACGTGAGCGTGCCGTCGTCGGCGCCGCTCCCGCCGCCGGAGCCGCAGGCGGCGAGGGTGCTGGTGGCCACCAGCGCGGCGGCGATGCCGGCGATCAGGCGTGACTTCCTCATCACGGGGTCCTCTCGGGGAGATCCGGTCCGCTCCGGCGCGGCGTCGCCCCGATGCGGTTTACATCGATGAAGAGCCATCGACGGCGCCCAATCTGGCACGGCCTCACGGGCGCGGTCAAGTGGCCCAGGTCACGGCCCTGCAACGATGAAGAAGTCGCGGCGGATCAAGGAGCGCCGACGATCGTCGAGCCCAGGGCGATGTCGTCCGAGCCCCGGCGAGGTAGCGCGAGCTCCCACCAGGTAGTCCGCGATCCCGCGAGGTAGTCCGCGATCCCGCGAGGTAGTTCGGGTCACCGCGAGGTAGTTCGATCGGCCGCGAGGTAGTGCGAGCTCCCGCGAGGTAGCTCGGACGTGGGTGACATCGGAGACCTCTGTCGGCAGATCGACCACTACCTCGTCGGCTCCAGGACTACCTCGCGGTGACCCGAACTACCTCGCAGTGACCCGAACTACCTCGCCGAGGTTCGAGCTACCTCGCGGTGACTGCAGCTACCTCGCGGGCGCCCGGGTGCCTCGCCGGTCGGTCGGGGCGCGCGGCGTGCAGGTCTCGACCGGGGCGGAGGGCGCGCTGCTAGGATCGCGAGGGTCGCGACTGGCGTACAGGTGGATCACCACCGGGGAGCGACGCGCTGTGCAGACGACGGGTCGTTCGCCTGGGCCCGGTCGTCGTCCGACACGTCCGTCCGACACAGCTGGAGAACGCCAGATGAGCACTCCCGACCCCACGTTCAACGCGCCCCTCGCCGAGCTCGACCCCGAGATCGCCGCCGTCCTCGAGGGCGAGCTGACCCGTCAGCGCGACACCCTCGAGATGATCGCGAGCGAGAACTTCGTGCCGCGCGCCGTCCTGCAGGCGCAGGGCAGCGTCCTCACCAACAAGTACGCCGAGGGCTACCCGGGCCGCCGCTACTACGGCGGCTGCGAGCAGGTCGACATCGCGGAGAACCTCGCGATCGCCCGCGCCAAGGACCTGTTCGGCGCCGAGGCCGCCAACGTGCAGCCGCACTCCGGCGCGCAGGCCAACGCGGCCGTGCTGCACGCCCTCATCAACGCGGGCGACAAGATCCTCGGCCTCGAGCTGGCCCACGGCGGCCACCTCACGCACGGCATGAAGATCAACTTCTCCGGCAAGCTCTACGACGTCGGCGCCTACGGCGTGGACCCGCAGTCGTACCGGATCGAGATGGACGAGGTGCGCAAGCGCGCCCTCGAGCACCGCCCCGACGTCATCATCGCCGGCTGGTCGGCGTACCCGCGCCACCTCGACTTCGCCGCGTTCCGCGAGGTCGCGGACGAGGTCGGCGCCAAGCTGTGGGTCGACATGGCGCACTTCGCGGGCCTCGTCGCCGCGGGTCTGCACCCGAGCCCGGTGCCGCACGCCGACGTCGTGTCCTCCACGGTGCACAAGACCATCGGCGGCCCCCGCTCCGGCTTCATCCTCAGCAAGGAGGAGCACGCCAAGAAGATCAACTCGGCCGTGTTCCCGGGCCAGCAGGGCGGCCCGCTCATGCACGTGATCGCGGCCAAGGCCGTCGCGTTCAAGGTCGCGGGCACCGACGAGTTCAAGGACCGCCAGGAGCGCACGCTGCGCGGTGCCCAGATCATCGCCGAGCGCCTGTCGCAGGCGGACGTCGCGGAGCAGGGCGTCTCCGTCCTCACCGGCGGCACCGACGTGCACCTCGTGCTGGTCGACCTGCGCCACTCGTCGCTCGACGGCCAGCAGGCCGAGGACCTCCTGCACGACGCCGGCATCACCGTGAACCGCAACGCCGTGCCGTTCGACCCGCGCCCGCCGCGCGTCACCTCCGGCCTGCGCATCGGCACGCCGGCGCTCGCCACCCGCGGGTTCGGCGACGCCGAGTTCACCGAGGTCGCGGACATCATCGCGGTGGCCCTGCGCGACGGCGCGGCGGCCGACGTCGACGGCCTCGCGGCCCGCGTCGCGAAGCTGACGGCGGACTTCCCGCTCTACCCCGGGCTGCAGCAGTGACGGCCCGCCTGCTGCCGGGCAGGCCGGTCGCGGACGCGGTCTTCGCGGACCTCGCCCCGCGGATCGACGCGCTGGTCGCCGCGGGGCACCGCCCCGGCCTCGGCACGATCCTCGTCGGGGACGACTCGGCGAGCGCCGGGTACATCCGGATGAAGATGGACAAGGCGACCGAGCTCGGGTTCACCTCGCCGCACATCCACCTGCCGCAGGACGCCACCCAGGCGGACGTCCTGGCGGCGGTGCGGGAGATGAACGACGCCGACGACGTCGACTCCGTCCTCATCCAGAACCCGACGCCCCCGCAGATCGACTTCGACGCGGCCATGCTCGCGCTGGACCCGGACAAGGACGTCGACGGCCTGCACCCCGTGAACATGGGGCGCCTCGCGCTCGGGATGCCCGGCCCGGTGCCGGCGACGCCAGCGGGGATCGAGACGCTGCTGGCGCACTACGAGATCCCGGTCGCCGGTCGTGAGGTCTGCATCCTCGGCCGCGGCACGACGCTCGGGCGGCCCCTGGCCCTGCTGCTCTCGCAGAAGCGCCCGACGGCGAACGCGGCCGTCACCGTGGTCCACACCGGGGTGCCGGACTGGCCGGAGTACACCAGGCGGGCCGACATCGTGATCGCGGCCGCCGGCGTCCCGGGCATCCTGCAGCCCGAGCACCTGACGCCGGGCGTCACGGTGGTCGGTGGCGGGGTCCGGTACGAGGGCCGCAAGCTGCTGCCGGACGTGGACGAGTCGTGCGCCGAGGTCGCCGGGGCGATCACGCCCCGCGTCGGCGGCGTGGGCCCCACCACGATCGCCATGCTGTTCCGCAACGCGGTGGAAGCCGCGGAGCGCGCCGCGCGGCCGTAGGGCCGCCCGCCCTCGCGAGCATCGACCGGGCCCGTCGTCCCCTTGGGGGCGACGGGCCCGGTCGCGTCCGCCATGATGTGCGCATGGTCGCGAGAAGCCAGCGTGGGTGGTCGGGCGAGCCGGGCGAGCTCCTGAAGGTGGGGCCGGGGTTCCGGCTCGCGGACGTCGACCCGGATTCCAAGCCCGGGTACGACGGGAAGAAGAAGGACGGCGCCGCCGACCTGCTCGCCGGCGAGCAGGAGCTCGACGAGCTGCAGGAACGCCTGTACGCCCAGAGCCGTGAGGACCCGTCCGCGCCGGCCGTGCTGCTGGTGCTCCAGGCGATGGACTCCGCGGGCAAGGGCGGCATCGTCCGGCACGTCATCGGCGCCACCGACCCGCAGGGCGTCCACCTCGTGGCGTTCAAGAAGCCGACGCCGCAGGAGCTGGCCCACGACTTCCTGTGGCGCGTCGAGAAGGAGGTCCCCGAGGCCGGCTACATCGGGGTCTTCGACCGCTCGCACTACGAGGACGTGCTCATCGGGAAGGTGCGCGAGCTCGCGTCGCCGGACGAGATCGAGCGGCGGTACGGCGCGATCAACGCGTTCGAGTCCGAGCTGGTCGCGCGGGGCACGCGGATCGTCAAGGTCATGCTGCACATCTCGCCCGAGGAGCAGAAGGCGCGGCTCGGCGAGCGCCTGGATCGCCCCGACAAGCACTGGAAGTACAACCCGGGCGACGTCGACGAGCGCCTGGAGTGGCCCCGGTACATGGACGCGTTCCAGACCGTCTTCGAGCGCACCTCCACCGACCACGCGCCCTGGTACGTCGTCCCCGCGAACGCCAAGTGGTACGCCCGCCTGGCGGTCCAGGCGCTCCTCCTGGACGCGCTCGAGGACATCGACCCGCAGTGGCCCGCAGCCACGTTCGACGTCGAGAAGGAGAAGGCGCGCCTCGCGGCGTCGTGACCGTCAGGTCGTCGGCGCGGGGTGCTGCTCGGCCTCGTCGGGCAGGTTGGCGTCGAGCGGCTCGCGGTCCGTCTTGGTCCAGCTGCGCCGCCCGGCCAGCTCGCGGACCAGCGCCACGGTGACGACCGGCCACAGCAGCCAGGTGTAGAGCATGTACGGGACGAGCCCGAACACCGCCCGCAGGAGCGGGTGCCGCCCGGGCTCGGTCGTCATGAGCAGCGTGAGGAAGCTCGGCACCAGCGTGAGCGTCGCGAAGAACACGAGCGACGGCCACCAGCCGGAGACGAACGGGACGCCGCCGAACAGCCAGAACGCCAGCGAGAGCACCAGGCCGAGCCCCATGAGGAGCTGCAGCAGGGGCATGAGCAGGTACGCGACGTGGTCGAGCCGCGCGCCCAGCGACACGGGCGCGCGCAGCGCCCCGCGCAGCAGCGAGAACGCCTGCCAGTTGCCCTGCGCCCAGCGGACGCGCTGCGTGAACAGGCGGCGCAGGCGGGTCACGCCCTGCTGGTCCACGCTCGTCAGCACGGTCTGCCGGCCGAGCCAGCCGGCGCGGATCAGGCGCACCCCGATGTCCTGGTCCTCGGTGAGGCGGTCGCGCCACGGGCCCCGCGCGACGCCGGGCGGCAGGTTCTCCGTGACGACGATGTCGTCCAGCGCGGCGAGGCGCACGTACTGCCCGTTGCCGCCCATGTTCGCCGTCCCCCAGGCGGAGCGCCCGAGCTGGTAGACGTACGCCATCACCCCGAACTCCACGTCCTGGCCCCAGGTGAGGTAGTGCCGGCGGTTGTAGATGCGCACCAGCGCCTGCACGCCGCCCACCCGCTCGTCCGTGAACGCCCCGGCCAGCGCGCGCGGCGCGTCGGCCGGGATGCGCCCGTCGGCGTCGACGACCCCGACGACGACGCGCGTCGTCGGCCAGCCGGCGTAGCGGCCGGTGAGGACCTGGTCGTGGACGAACTCCCACGCGTCGTCGAGGCCGGCGGACTTGCCCACGCGGGCGTTCGGCAGCTCGCGGCGCAGCACCTTCAGCTCGGGCACCTCGGCGCGCAGCCGGGCGAGCACCTCGGGGGTGCCGTCGTCGGAACCGTCGTCGACGACGACGATCGCCTTGTGCGTGGCCTGCACGGCGACGAGGCGGCTGACGCTGTCGGCGATCGTCACCTCCTCGTTCAGCGCGGGGACCACGAAGACCCACAGGTACTCGTCCTCCCGCGCCCGCTCGACGGCGCGGCGCTGCCGGCGGCGCTCGAACCACGCGCGCACCACGAGCCACACGATCACCCCGACGGTGACGAGCGTGAGGGCGAGCAGGAACCACATGAGCACCTGCACGCCCACCGGCATGCCGCGGTAGGGGTCCCACCAGGGGGCGGTCGCGGCGACCGTCGCCGCCGCTGCGGCGCCGCTCACCCGGCCGCCCCGTCGGCCGGGGCACCGTAGGGGGCGACCGTCGACCGCGGGGCGATGACCACGCCCTCGAGGTCCGCCGGCACGCGGTCCACCGGCGTGGGCTCGCGCACGTATTCCGGCCCGTCGACGGCGTCGGTGCGGTGGAAGCCCGCCCACTCCAGCACCTGGGCGCGCACGAAGCCGGGCCCCGACGTCTGCGGCACGGGGGAGGCGAAGACCAGGTGCTCCAGGGCGTCGACGATGCGCTCCGCGGCGTGCCCGTCCCCGTACGGGTTGGGCTGCCGGGAGAACGCGGCGTGGGCGGCGGGGTCGGTGAGCACGCGGGTGGCGGCGGCGACGATCGTGTCGGCGTCGGTGCCCACCAGCTCGAGGGTGCCCGCCTCGACGCCCTCGGTGCGCTCCGTGGTGGTGCGGGCGACGAGCACGGGGACGCCGAGCGCCGGCGCCTCCTCCTGGATCCCGCCGGAGTCGGTGATCACCAGGGCCGACCGCGCCAGCAGGCGGGCGAAAGTGTGGTATTCCATGGGCGCCGTGAGGGTCACGGCGTCGACGGCGCCGAGCTCGTCGCGCACGGCCTGCGCGACCCGCGGGTTCGGGTGCACGGGCACCACGAACCGGACGTCCGGGTGGGCGTCGGCCAGCCGGTGCACCGCCCGCGCGATGCTCGCGATGCCGCCGCCCCAGTTCTCCCGCCGATGGGCGGTGACGGTGACGACGCGCGAGCTCCCGTCGTCCTCCAGCCAGGCCAGCTCGGGCCGTCCGTACGGCATCTCGCGCGCGGCGGCCCACCGCAGCGCGTCGATGCCGGTGTTGCCGGTGACGTACGTGCGGCCGATGTCGACGCCCTCGCGCACGAGGTTCTGCACGTTGCTCCGGGTGGGCGCCGCGTGGAAGGAGGCGATGCGTGCGACGAGCTGGCGGTTGAGCTCCTCGGGGAACGGCGAGAGCGTGGTCCCCGTGCGCAGGCCGGCCTCGACGTGGAGCACGGGGATGCGCAGGTGGAAGGCGGCGACCGCGGCCGCCGCGGCGCTGGAGGTGTCGCCGTGCACGATGCACGCCGCGGGGTAGTGGTCCTCGCGGACGCGCCCGCTGATCCGCTCGGGCGGAGGGCCGTACCGGCCGGAGACGAACTCGTCCAGCCCGGCGATCACCGACGACGAGAGCTGGTTCAGCGTCAGCCCCGGCCGGCCGACGCCGAGGTCGCCGGCGACCTCGCACCCGGCCTCCTGCAGCACGTAGTCCACGAGCTCCCGGTGCTGCCCGGTCGTCACGACGACCGGGCGCAGGCGCGGATGGTCCTGCAGGCGCTGGATCAGCGGGAACAGCTTGATCGCCTCCGGGCGGGTGCCCAGCACGACCAGGATCTCGGGGCTGACGGGAAGCGGCATCTCTCTACCTTCGTCGAGCGGGGTGCGGGTGCGGCGCGCTCGCACCGATGAGTGACGGTCCGTCCGGCGGTCGGAAGGGTGCACGCACCGGCCGTGAGGGACGGTGCCCGTCAGGAGGGAGCGGCCATGGTGACCGCACGCACGCACCTGTGGTTCGGGAACAACCGCGCGCACGAGGCGGCGGCCTTCTACGCCGAGCACATCCCGGGGTCGTCGGTGGAGTCGGTGCTCACGTCGCCCGAGGGGGTGCCGGGGGCGGAGGCCGGTGAACCGTTCGTCGTCGAGTTCACGGTAGCGGGGCTTCCTGTGACGGGCCTGAACGCCGGCCCGGAGTTCCGGCTGAACGAGGCGTTCAGCTTCTACCTGCGGGTGGACTCGCAGGACGAGGTGGACCGGTACTGGGAGGTGCTCACGTCGGACGGCGGCGAGCCCGGGCCCTGCGGCTGGTGCAAGGACAAGTTCGGCATCTCGTGGCAGGTGATCCCGAAGCAGCTCGAGGAGCTGTCCGGCGACTACACGACGGAGGCGAACCTGCGCACCATGAACGCGATGCTGAAGATGGGCAAGATCGACGTCGCCGGGCTGGAGGCCGCCTACCGCGGGGAGTGACGCACCCGACGCCGGCGCGGCCGTGGGGTGTCGGCGTCCTGTGGTGGGATGTCTGGCGTGCTGACCGTCGCCACCGCCAACGTCAACGGCATCCGTGCCGCCTTCCGTCGCAACATGGACGCCTGGATCGCCGCCCGCACCCCCGACGTGCTGCTGCTGCAGGAGGTGCGGGCCCCCGACGAGCTGGTCCACGAGTACCTCGAGGGCTGGCACGTCGCCCACCTGCCCAGCGACCTCAAGGGACGCGCGGGCGTGGCCGTCGCGTCGCGCCTGCCGCTGCGCGCCGTCCGGACGGGCCTCGCCGCCCACGGCCCGGACGGCGAGCCCGAGCCGCCCGTGGACACCGGCCGCTGGGTCGAGGCCGACGTCGAGCTGCCGGGCGGCGGCCTGCTCACCGTCGTCTCCGCGTACCTCCACTCCGGCTCCAACGCCCCGGGCCAGGAGCACACCATGGCGGCCAAGTACGCCCACCTCGAGAAGGTCACCACGCGCCTGGCCGAGCTCGCCGCCGCCGAGCACCCCGCCGTCGTGGCGGGAGACCTCAACGTCGCCCACCGGAACGAGGACATCGCGAACTGGAAGGGCAACCTCAAGAGCGCCGGCTTCCTGCCGCAGGAGCGGGCCTACGTGGACCGCTGGCTGGACGAGCTCGGCTGGGCCGACCTCGGCCGCGCGCACGGGGGCGAGGGCCCCGGCCCCTACACCTGGTGGTCCTGGCGCGGGCAGTCGTACGTCAACGACCGCGGCTGGCGCATCGACTACCAGCTCGCCAACGCCGCGCTCGCGTCGCGCGCCGTCAAGGTCGAGGTCGACCGCGCCCCCACCTACGAGGAGCGCTGGTCCGACCACGCCGCCGTCGTCGCGACCTACGACCTGTAGCCCGCCGCCCGCCGTGGCGCGGTGAGCACGATCCTGGCCCTGTTCTGCCACCAGAACAGGGCCAGGATCATGCTCACCGCGGTCGGTGCTACAGGTCAGCGGTGGCCGCGCGGGAACATCGCCCGCTGGACGGCGTCGTGCACGTCGGTGTTGAGCTGCGGCCCGGACAGCCGCTCGGCGCCGGGCCCCTGCGCGGTGATCGGGGTGGCCTCGCCCGTGTGCCCGCCGGTGGTCCAGTCGACGGTGAACTCGAGGTCGGTGCCCGGGACCGGGAAGGGGCCGTCCTCCGCCGTCGCGCCCTCGCCCGACTCGTCCTCCGGGTCGACGTTCTCGATCGCGAGCCCGCCCGTGGCGTGGTCGCCGACGACGAGCACCAGCGTGTCCCGGTGCTTCTTCTGGAAGTCGAGGGCGAGGGCGACGGTCTCGTCGAGCGACCGGCCGGCCTCGACGGTGCGCGTCGCGTTGCTCTGGTGCGCGAACTCGTCGATCGCCTCCTCCTCGAGGAAGAGGAAGAAGCCGTCGCGGTCGCGCTGCAGCACCTCGAGGGCCTTGGCGGCCATGTCGACCAGCGGCACCTCGGGGGCGTAGACGTCCCCCTCGCCCTCGTTCGCCTGCTGGAACATCTCCTCGTTCGCGAACAGCCCGAGCAGCCTCCGGCCGTCGGCGTCCGCGAGCCCCTCGGCGTCGCTCACGTACGTGTACCCGAGCTCCTGGGCCCGCTCGACGAGATTGCCCTCCGTGCCCTTGCTCTGCTCCTCCGGGTCCTCCGGGGGGTTGTCGGGCCACGCGCCGGGCTCGCCCTCCGGGTACCAGAAGTCCTCGCCCCCGCCCAGCAGGACGTCCGGCCGGGACTCCTCCAGGTACTGCCGCGCGATCTCGCTCTGGTCGTACCGGTCGGTGACGTGCGCGCCGAACGCGGCCGGGCTCGCGTCGGTGACCTGCGCCGTCGAGACGAGGCCGGTGGCCTTGCCGGCGCGCTTCGCGTCCTCGAGCAGGGTGGGGACGGGTTTGCCGTCGGCGTCGACGCCGACGGCCCCGTTGAACGTCCGGACGCCCGTGGCGAACGCCGTCGCACCGGCGGCGGAGTCGGTCACGGCCTCCTCGGGGTCGGCGGAGTCCGTCGCGGTCCAGCCGGCCTCGTCCAGGGTGTCCATCACGAGGTGGCCGTCCTTGCCCACGGTCGCGAGGCGGATCAGCTCCCGGGCCGCCAGGCCCATGCCGTCGCCCTGGAGCACGATGACGTTCCGTGCCCGGTCCCTGTCATGCCGTGCGTCGTGTCGTGTGTCGTGCCCGCCGTACCCGCGGTCGTCGTCACCGCCGGCCGTCGCGCCGACTGCCGTCCCCGCGGCGACCATCGCCGTGAGCGCCGCCGCTCCGACGCGGCGCATCGTGGTGCGTGCTGCCATCGCTCCTCCTCGAACGATCGGGCCGGCGGCGCTGCTGCCGCCGGGCCCTCGCACCGTAGGCAGGTGCCCGCGTCACCGGCATCTGGGAGGAGACGTCGCAGGTCGCGGTCGGGCAGCCCGGTCAGGCGGTCCGGCCCGCCGGGGCGGACGGCGGGGCGAGGAGGAAGCCCGGGGCCCGCAGCCCGGCGTCCGCGAACGCCTTGTCGACGCCGTCGGCGACCTGCTCGACCTCGTCGGCCCGGACGAGCGCGATCGCCGAGCCGCCGAACCCGCCGCCGGTCATGCGGGCGCCCAGCGCGCCGGCGGCCAGCGCGGCGTCGACGACCAGGTCCAGCTCGCGGGCCGAGACCTCGTAGTCGTCCCGCAGCGAGGCGTGGGACGCGACCATCAGCGGGCCGACCTCGTCCGTCCGGCCTGCCGCGACCAGGTCGCGGAACTGCGCCGTGCGCGCGATCTCCGTGACCACGTGCTGCACGCGGCGGCGCAGCACGCCGTCCGGGTCCTGCGGCGCGAGCGCGGCGAGCGTCTCGTCCAGGCGGGCCGGGTCCACCTCGCGCAGCGTCTCCACGCCGAGGAGGCCCGCCGCGCGCTCGCACGTGGCGCGCCGCTCGGCGTACTGGCCGTCGACGAGGGCGTGCTCCGCCCGGGTGTCGACGACGAGCAGCGTGAGGCCGGCGGCCGCCAGGTCGAACGGCACCGGCGTGCCGGACTCCAGCGGGGACAGCCCGGGCCGCGAGTCGACGAGCAGCGCGTGACCCGCGGTGGCGCGCAGCGACGCGGCCTGGTCCATGCCGCCCGTCGGGGCGCCGGCGATCTCGTTCTCCGCGCGCACGCAGGCCGTGACGAGGGCCGCGCGGCCGGCGTCGTCCCCCGCGAGCCCGAGGCCGCCCGTCTCGTCGAGGGCCACGGCGACGGCGCACTCCAGCGCGGCCGAGGACGACAGCCCCGCGCCGAACGGCACGCACGAGTCGACGACGGCTTCGAAGCCGCGCACCTCGTGCCCGTCCTGCGCGAGCGCCCACGCGACGCCCGCGACGTACGCGCCCCAGCCCGTCACCGCGCCCGGCGCGACGTCGGCCAGTCGCGCCGACCAGACCTCGCCCGGCGCCTGCGCGGACCCGAGGCGCACGACGTCGTCGTCCCGGTGGCGCAGCGCGACGTACGTACGGTGCGGCAGCGCGGTCGGCAGCGCGAGGCCGCCGTTGTAGTCGGTGTGCTCCCCGATGAGGTTGACCCGGCCGGGGGCGGACCAGACGCCGTCGGGTGCTCCGCCGTCGGCGAAGACCCGGGCGAACAGGTCGCGGACGCGGCGCGCCCCCTCGTCGTCGGACCAGGACTCGAGCCACTCGGGCGTGCTCATGGCGGGACAGCTCCTTCGCGGGCGGGACGGCAGGTGCGGGCGCCGGCGCGGCGCCCGGGGGAGGGTATCGCGGGTCAGCCCTGGACGGGGCTGAGGTTCAGCCGCATGCCGGCGAGGCCGCGCGAGCGGCCGGCCAGGGAGCGGGCGACGTCGCGCAGCACGCGCGCCCCGGCGGAGTCCGGGTCGCTGAGCACCACCGGCGTGCCGTCGTCGCCCGCGGCGCGCACCGCGACGTCGAGCGGCACCTGCCCCAGCAGCGGCACCGGCGTGCCCAGCGTGGCGCCCAGCCGGTCCGCGACGCGCTGCCCGCCGCCGGACCCGAACACCTCGAGCCGTGACCCGTCCGGCTGCTCCAGCCACGACATGTTCTCCACCACGCCGACGACGCCCTGCGACGTCTGCGTGGCGATCGAGCCGGCACGCTCCGCGACCTCCGCCGCGGCGGCCTGCGGCGTCGTCACGACGACGATCTCGCTGCCGGGCAGCAGCTGCGCCACCGAGATCGCGATGTCGCCGGTGCCGGGCGGCAGGTCGAGCAGCAGCACGTCGAGGTCGCCCCAGAACACGTCCGCGAGAAACTGCTCCAGCGCGCGGTGCAGCATCGGCCCGCGCCACACCACCGGCTGCCCCGCGGGCACGAACATGCCGATCGACACGACCTTCACGCCGTGCTCGATCGGGGGCAGCAGCATCGAGTCGACGCGGGTGGGCTGGCGGTCGACGCCCAGCATGCGGGGGATGGAGAAGCCGTAGATGTCCGCGTCCACGACGCCGACGCTCAGCCCGTCGGCCGCCATCGCGGCGGCGAGGTTCGCCGTGACGCTCGACTTGCCCACGCCGCCCTTGCCGGACGCGACCGCGTACACCTTGGTCAGGGAGCCGGGCTGCGCGAAGGGGATCACCGGGTCGCCCGCACCGCCGCGCAGCTGCGAGCGCAGCGACTGGCGCTGCTCCGGGGTCATGACGCCGAGCTGCACGTCCACGCCCGTCACGCCGTCGAGCGCCTCGACGGCGGCGGTGACGTCGCGCACCAGGGTGCCCTTCATGGGGCAGCCGGCCACCGTGAGGTCCACCCCCACGGTCACGTGGCCGCCGTCGTGCACGTCCACCGAGCGCACCATGCCCAGGTCCGTGATGGGCCGGCGGATCTCCGGGTCGACCACCGACGTCAGGGCGGTGCGGACGCGGTCGGTCAGCGGTGCGGAGCCGTCGGGGGAGCCGGAGGTCATGCCTCGATCCTAGGTGCGGCGGGCGGTGACGCCGGTGCGTCGTGGGTCACGGCCCGACAGCGCCGTCGTCACCCGGAGCGCCAGCGCACCGACGTCGACCGGGCGGGTCGTGTCCTGCCGCACCACCGGGCCGAGGGCGAGCGGCGCGGCCGCGGCGGACCAGGCCGCCCACTCGGCGGTCAGGTCGCGACGGTCGGCGTGCACGGGGTGGCGGCCCGTGCGGGCCTCGTAGCGCGCGCGGGCGACGTCGGGCGGTACGTCGCACCACACCTCGACGACGGCGTCCGCGCCCGCGGTCGCGAGCCCGCGCAGCACGTGGTCCAGGTCGCGGGGCCGGAACCACCACGACTCGACGACGACGCGCGGCAGCGCCGCCGCGGCCAGGCGCCACACCGCCTCCATGGCCGCCGCCCCGACGGCGGGCGCCCCGACCAGGGACGGGGCGCCCGGCCCGACGGCGTCGGCCAGGGCCTCCTTGACGGCGTCCTTCCCCAGCCACGGCGCACCGAGACGCGCGGCGAGCGGGCGCGCCAGCGTCGTCTTGCCCGCCCCGGGCAGCCCGTTGACCAGCACCACCTGCCGCGCCACGCCGTCGCCTCCTCCGGCAGTCGACCAAATCCCGCGAGCGGGAGGATACCGGGCAGCGCGACGGCACGGCGTCGCGCGGTCCGAGGTGCCCGGGGCTACGTTGACGTGCATGGACGCCTTGGCCTCCCTGGCACGAGACTCGGCCCTGCTCGTGGCGGCCGTGCGTGCCGCGCCCGCCGACGCCGAGGTGCCGGCCTGCCCGGGCTGGACGGCCCGCGACCTGGCCTTCCACGTCGCGTCGGTGCAGGCGTTCTGGGCGTCCGTGGTGGGCCGCGAGCCGGGTGCCGGCCTGCCGGGCGCCGACGTCGTCCCGCTCGAGCGGCCCACGGACGCCGCCGCCCTCGTGGGGCTGGTGCACGACGCCACGGCGCACCTCGTCGCCGCGCTCGCGGGCCGTGACCCGCGCGAGCCGTGCTGGTCCTGGCACCCGGACGGCCACACGGTCGGGTGGGTGGCACGGCGCCAGCAGCACGAGGCGCTCGTCCACCGCGTCGACGCCGAGCAGGCGGCCGGCGGCCGGGTCACGCCGCTCGACCCCGACGTCGCGGCGGACGGCGTCGACGAGGTGCTCGACGTCCTGCTCGGCGGGCACCCGGCCTGGACGGCGTTCACCCCGGCGGGCGGCACCGTCGCCGTCGTCGTGGACGCCCACGGCGAGGCGCCGCATCGCTGGGACGTCGAGCTCGGGCGGGTGCGAGGGACCGGGCCGGAGTCCGGCCGGGAGTACGACGTGCCCGCCGGGCGGCTGGTCCCGCCCGACGGCGAGCCTGACGCCGTCGTCGCCGGCGCCGCCGCGGACCTCGACCTGTGGCTGTGGGGCCGCGGTGGGTCCGGGGGGCTGCGCGTCACCGGCGACGCCGGGGCCGTGGACGCGCTGCGCGCCGCCGCCGTCGACGCCATGCAGTGACGGGCGCGGAGCCCGGGGAGCGTCGCCGCCCCGTCAGGACGAGGCGTCCCGGCTGCGCTCGGACTCCTTCTCGTCCAGCTCCTCGAGCAGGTTCCGGATCTCCGAGCGGACGAAGTCGCGCGTCGCGACCTCGCCCAGCGCGATCCGCAGCGCCGCCATCTCGCGAGCCAGGTACTCCGTGTCGGCGAGGTTGCGCTCCGCCCGCTGCCGGTCCTGCTCGGCGGTGACGCGGTCGCGGTCGTCCTGCCGGTTCTGCGCGAGCAGGATGAGCGGCGCGGCGTAGCTCGCCTGCAGCGACAGCATGAGCGTGAGCGCCGTGAAGCCGTTCGACGCGCTGTCGAACCGCAGCGACTCCGGGCCCCAGGAGTTCCACGCCAGCCACACCGCGCAGAACACGGTGAGGTAGATGAGGAAGCGCGGCGTGCCGAGGAACCGGGCGATGCCCTCCGTGGCGCGGCCCACCGCGTCCTGGTCCATCTGCGGCCGCGGGATGAGGGTGCGCCGGGCCTCCTTCGGCTGGTCCAGGCGGTCAGCCACGCGGCACCTCCTGGAGGTTCTCGTCGATGTGCTCGCGCCAGTCGTCCGGGAGGATGTGGTCGAGCACGTCGTCCACGGAGACCGCGCCCAGCAGCCGCTTCTCGGTGTCGAGGACGGGCAGCGCGAGCAGGTCGTAGGCCGCCAGCAGGCGGGTCACCCGGCCCACCGGGGCGTCCGGCGTCAGCCACTCCGTGTCCGTGTCGAGCACCGACCCCACGGACGCGTGCGGGGGCTCGCGCAGCAGCCGCTGGAAGTGCGCGACGCCGAGGAACCGGCCCGTGGGCGTCTCCAGCGGCGGCCGCACCACGAACACCATCGACGCCAGCGCCGGCGGCAGGTCCTGCTTGCGGATCTGCGCCAGCGCGGTCGCGATCGACGTCTCCGGGCCGAGGATCACCGGCTCGGTGGTCATGAGGCCGCCCGCCGTGTCCTCGTCGTAGGACAGCAGCCGACGCACGTCCTTCGCCTCCTCCGGCTCCATGAGCTCCAGGAGGCGGGCCGCCTGCTCGTCGGGCAGCTCGTTGAGCAGGTCGGCGGCGTCGTCGGGCTGCATGGCCTCGAGGACGTCGGCCGCTCGTCCCGAGTCCAGGCGGGACACGATGGCGACCTGGTCGTCCTCCGGCAGCTCCTCGAGCACGTCCGCCAGCCGCTCGTCGTCGAGCGCGCTCGCCACCTCGAGGCGGCGGGTGTCGCCGAGCTCGTGCAGCACGTCCGCGAGGTCCGCCGGGCGCAGGTCCTCGTACGCCTCCAGCAGCTTCGTGGCCCCCTGCTCCTGGGTGGAACCGGCGAGCCCCGTGACCGCGTCCACCGGCACGACGAGCGTCTCCCCGCGCCGGCGTAGCGACAGCCCGCGGGAGGGCTGCTTGCGGCGCACGAAGAGCTGGTCCACCAACCAGTCGCCCGTGCGCTGCCGCGTGATCGACAGGTCCTCGACGGTGGCCTCGCCGGAGCCGTCGGCGAAGCGGACCGTGCGGTCCAGCAGCTCGCCCAGCACCAGCGACTCCATCGCCCGCTGCTCGAACCGGCGCATGTTGAGCAGGCCCGTCGAGATCACCTGGCCCGCGTCGATCGCGGTGACCCGCGTCAGCGGGAGGAAGACGCGCCGACGTCCTGGGACCTCGACGACCAGCCCCACCGCGCGGGGCGCGCCCTTGGCGCGGATCAGCACGACGGCGTCGCGCACGCGCCCCACCTCGTCACCGATCGGGTCGAAGACCTGGGTGCCGGCGAGCCGTGCCACGAAGACCCTGGTTGCCGCGCTCACGTCGGTCAGCCTACGCGGGGCGGGCCCGTCGGTCCTGGTAGCGGGCGTGCGGCGAGGGTGGTGTGGTGGTGCAGGGGCCACGACTGGGCCAGACTGGGCGAATGAGCTTCAGCCGCCCGAACGCCGTGCCCCGCGTCCCGACCCTCCCGGCGGGGGACGAGGTCGCCGCGTACGACACGTACCTCGAGGCCCAGCAGGCCGTCGACTACCTGTCGGACCACAAGTTCGCCGTCGAGCACGTGACCATCGTCGGCACCGACCTGCGCATGGTCGAGCGGGTCACCGGGCGCCTCTCGTACGGCCGGGTGGCGCTCGCGGGCGCCCTGTCGGGTGCGTGGTTCGGCTTCTTCGTCGGCCTGCTGCTGAGCCTGTTCGGCGGCACCGGCATGGGCGGCGTGCTGCTCGTCGGCATCGGCCTCGGTGCGGGCTTCGGGCTGCTCTTCTCCGTGCTCTCGTACGCGCTGACCGGCGGGCGCCGCGACTTCACGTCGTCGTCGCAGATCGTCGCGTCGACCTACGCGATCCTCTGCGCGGCGGAGCAGGCCGGCGAGGCGCGGTCCATGCTCCGGGAGTCCCCCGGCGGGCTGGGCAAGGCCCGGCACGGTGCGACCGCTGCGACCACGACCCCGACCCCGCCGGTCGGCGCGCCCGCCGCCGGCACCCCCGCCGCCCCCGCGGCCCCTGCCGCGCCGCGCACTCCCGACCCGCGCTGGACCACTCCCAGCGGCGCCCCGCGGTACGGCGCCATGCGACCGGAGGAGCCGGCCCCGGCGCCGCAGCCCCCGGCCCCGCCGACGGAGCCGCACGCTCCGGAGCAGCAGGGCCAGCCGCCGTCGGGTGCCGAAGGCGCTGAGCCGAAGTCGCCGGAGCAGGACGACCCCTACCGCCCGCCCCGGCCCTGATCTCTTCGGCACCGGGTGGATCTGTTCGGTACCTCGACGTGCCGAACTGATCCAGCCAGTGCCGAGCTGATAGGTCAGTCAGGGCGGCGGAGGCAACAGCGGATGCGTGCGGAGCTTCCGCCGCAGAGCTCCTGGGAACCTCGCGGCCAGCGCGTTCGCCACCTCACCCAGTCGGGCGTTCCCGACCGCGGTCACCCGGACCGGGTTGACACCGGTGGCGCGGATGGCGTCGAACCGTGCCTTCTCCTGGAGCAGCTCCCGCGCGGCGTCGTGGCCGGGCCGGACACCGCCGTCGCGGTACTTGGCCAGGCCGTCGAACTCCGCGTACACGGACCAGTCCGGCCAGCCGAGGTCGCAGTGGAAGACGCCGCGTGACGTGGTGATCGGCGCCTGGGTGACCGGCCGAGGCAGCCCGGAGCGCAGTGCGACATACCGGAGCCAGGTCTCCCACGCGGAGTCGCTGCCTCCGTCTGCGTGATCCAGCACCCACGCCGCCCGCCGGGTGCCGTTGCGCCGGCGCGCGACGGCGGTCACGGCGCGAGACTCCTCCGGGTCGAGCCCTCGTGCCAGGGCGTCGTCCGCGAGGACGAGTGCTTCGAGCGGGTGCATCGAGCGTGCGCAGTCCGCCACGGTGCGGGCCAGGGTGGTGACCGGCAGCCCGTCCCGGACCTCGCGCTGCTCGGGCGGCAGGACCATGAGGTGTCGCCGCAGGTCCTCGGCGGCGCGCCCCGATCGCCGGTAGTCCTGGACCACGTGCGTGGTGGCCGGCGGACGCCACAGACGCAGGCCGTGGAGCATCGCCGCCGTCTCGTGGCTGAACACGTGATCGGCGTCGAGCTGCCGGTGGGCCGCCCGGGCGACCGCCTCGGCGCGTCGTCGCGCCGTGCGGGACCGGTGCTCGTCCCGGGGCTCCTCGCGAAGGCGGTACGCGCCGCGGCGCAGCCGTTCGAGCTCGCCCTCCTGCCTCGCCCGGTCGAGCACATGCCTCTGCAGCTCGCCGGCGAGGACGACCTGGTCGTCATGAACCATGCCGACGAGGGTGCCGGATCGGACCAGGTCCGGACGTCCGCCTGTGGACAAGGTCGGTGGGTCCGGGTTCAGTTCGGCAACGGGTGGATCACTTCGGCATGGTCACGTACCGAACTGATCTACCCGTTGCCGAACAGACAGGGCGGGGTCAGCCGCGCAGGCGGGCCATCCAGGCCTCGACGTCCTCGGGACGGCGGGGGAGCGCGGCCGACAGGTTCTCGTTGCCGTCGGCGGTGACCAGGACGTCGTCCTCGATCCGCGCGCCGATGCCGCGGTACTCCTCGGGCACGGCGAGGTCGTCGGCCTTGAAGTACAGGCCGGGCTCGATGGTGAACACCATGCCGGGCTCGAGCACGCCGTCCAGGTAGAGCTCGCGGCGCGCCTGCGCGCAGTCGTGCACGTCCAGGCCGAGGTGGTGGCTGGTGCCGTGCACCATCCAGCGGCGGTGCTGCTGGCCCTCGGGGGAGAGGGACACCTCGGCGGTGACACCGTCGGGCAGCAGTCCCCACTCCTCGAGGCGGGCGGCGATGACCTCCATCGCGGCGGCGTGGATCTCCCGGAACTTCGTCCCCGGCTTGGCGACGGCGAACGCGGCGTCGGCGGCGTCGAGCACGGCGGTGTAGATGCGGCGCTGCACGTCGGTGAACTCGCCGTCGACGGGCAGGGTGCGCGTGATGTCCGCGGTGTAGAGGGAGTCGACCTCGACGCCGGCGTCCAGCAGCACGAGCTCGCCGGAGCGGACCACGCCGTCGTTGGTGATCCAGTGCAGCGTGGTGGCGTGCTCGCCGGCCGCGGCGATGGTCTCGTAGCCGACGGTGTTGCCCTCGAGCCGGGCGTGCGCGTCGAACGTCGTCTCGATGACGCGCTCGCCGCGGCGGTGCGCGACGGCCTTCGGCAGCACCGGCACGACCTGCTCGAAGCCCTCGATGGTGCGGGCCACGGCCTCGCGCAGGTGCTCCAGCTCGAGGGCGTCCTTCACCAGGCGGATCTCGGACGCCGCCTCGACGAGGGACTCGTCGTCCGCCTCCGCCTCGACGCCGGCCTCCTCGCGGATGGCCTCGACGAGCGTCTCGACGTTCTCGTCCGCGCCGGTCACGACCAGCACGCGCACGCCGTCCGCGCCGACGTCCTTGGCGAGCGCGTCGCGCAGCTCGTCGACGTGGCGGGCCTCGACGCCGGTGAGCGTCGTGACGTCGTCGAGCGACGGCCGCGCGCCCACCCAGAACTCGCCGTAGCGCGAGTCGGCGTAGAACTCCTCGGTGTCGCGCGCGGCGAGCGGACGGACGTACAGGACCGCGTGGTGGTGCGTGCCGTTGCCGTTGCCGTCCGGGTCGCCCTCGCCGTCGGCCACGGGGTGCAGCACGAGCACCGCGTCGGGCTCCTGGTCGGTGCCCAGGCCGGTGAGGTGCGCGAACGCGGAGTGCGGGCGGAACCGGTAGTCGGTGTCGTTGGAGCGCACCTTGAGCGGGCCGGCGGGCACCACGAGCCGGGCGCCCGGGAAGCGGGCCGACAGCTTGGCGCGGCGCTCCGCCGTGTAGGGCACGGCCTCGCCGGGCTCGACGCCGAGGTCGGCGCGCTCGCCCCACTGCGAGGTGATGAACGACTTGAACGCCTCCGAGACGGGGCGCTGGGAACGGTTGCTGCCGCGGTCCTCGGTGCTCGCAGGGGCGGCGGGCGCGGTCTCGTCGACGGGGGTGGTGTCGGTCATGCTTCCCAGTGTCCCACCCGCAGGGAGGGCCTGGGACGGCCGTCGGCGGCGGCGCTCGTCACGCGCGCGCGAAGTCGTGCAGCGCCCGCGTGAGCACGCGGTTGAAGGCGTCCGGGGCGTCGGAGTTGACGTCGTGGCCGGCGTCCGGGACGACGACGAGCGCCCCTCGCTCGGCGGCCGCCACGTGCCGCGACTCCTCGAGCCGCATCCGGTCGCGCGCGCCGTTGACGAACCACACGGGCACGCGCAGGGCGCGCGTGCTGGCCACCGACGAGCGGCCCGCGAGGTGGGTGAGCGCGTCGGTGACGATGTCCCAGCCGGGCCGCGGGGCGGCGTCGCCCAGGAGGCCCGCGACCTCGAGACCGCCGGCGGGCGACCGGCCGCCCGCGAGCGCGGTGCGCCAGGCGCGGGCGGCGTCGCGCGCCCCGCGGCGCACCGCCGTCGTGCCGGTGACGGCGAGGTGCGCGACGTCCCGGAACAGGGCGACGGGCTTGCCCTTGGGGTCGGAGCTGCAGCCCGCGGCGACGACGCCGGACAGAGGGGTGGAGGTGGCGACGGTGGCGTGGTGCGCCGCCCACGCGAGGGAGGTGTACCCGCCGAGCGACAGCCCCACGACGACGACCGGCCGGCCGGCGCCGAACGACCCGGCCGCCTCGTCGAGCACGTCGAACGCCCGCGGCATGGAGAACCGCTCCCGGTGGCGCGCGCCGTGGGCGGGCAGGTCGACGGCGACGGCGTCGTGCCCGGCGTCGCGCACGTGCTCGACCTGCCGTTCCCAGATCGCCGACGACGTGCGCATGCCGTGCACGAAGACGATCCCGGCCCGCTGCGGTGCGGGGTCGGTGCCGGGCTCGGAGGGCAGGGCGGAGGCCGGGGCGGGAGGCAGGGCGACGTCGGCGCTGGGGAGGTTCATCGCGAACGATGGTGCCCTGCCGGTCGGGGCGTGTCGGGGGCGACGGCGGCGGGCGGGGTGGAGAGGTTGTGCCGAGATCTTCACGGGCGCGGTCGGCGGGAGTGTCCGACGTCGCACCGCGGGGACGCCGTTTCGCGCGTGCGGGCGCGCAGGGCTCCCTAGAATCGGTGATCGTGACGCCGCCCCGGATCGACCTCCACACGCACTCGCGGGCCTCCGACGGCACGGACTCCCCGCGCGGCGTGCTCGAGGCGGCGGCCGGGGCCGGGCTGGACGTGGTCGCCCTCACCGACCACGACACGACCGCGGGCTGGGCCGAGGCCTCCGACGCCGTCGCGACGACCGGGGTCGCGCTGGTGCGGGGCACCGAGATCTCCACGCGCGTCACGACCGAGGGCGGCAGCATCAGCGTGCACCTGCTGTCCTACCTGCACGACCCCGACGACGCCGTCCTGCGCGCCGAGTGCGACCGCACCCGCGACGACCGCCTCACGCGGGCCCGGCGCATGACCGAGCGCCTCGCGGAGGACTTCCCGCTGACGTGGGACGACGTCGTCGCGCAGACGGGCGACGACGCGACGGTCGGCCGCCCGCACCTCGCGGACGCGCTGGTCGCGGCGGGCGTCGTGGCGTCGCGGGACGAGGCGTTCGCGACGATGCTGCACCCCGGCGCCCGGTACTACGTGCCGCACTACGCCCCGGACACCGACGCCGCCGTGCGCGCGGTGCTGGGTGCGGGCGGGGTGCCCGTGATGGCGCACCCGGGCGCGGGGGCGCGCGGTCGCACCGTGAGCGAGGAGACGATCGCGGCGCTCGCCGCCGCCGGTCTCGCCGGGCTCGAGGTGGACCACCGCGACCACGACGCCGCCACCCGCGACCGGCTGCGCGGCCTGGCAGGGGAGCTGGGGCTGCTCGTCACGGGCTCCAGCGACTACCACGGCACCGGGAAGCTCAACCGCATCGGGGAGCGCACGACCGCTCCCGAGGTGCTCGCCCAGATCGAGGAAAGAGGTCTGCTGGACGTGATCCGCCCGTGAGCGCGGTGCTCGACACCGCGCTGTTCACCGAGGTGTTCGTCACCCTGTTCGTCATCATGGACCCGCCCGGCACGGTGCCCGTGTTCCTGGGGCTGACGTCGGCGATGGGGGCCAAGCAGCGCAACCGCGCCGCGCGCCAGGCGATCCTCGTCGCGTTCGGCGTCATCGTGGTCTTCGCGCTGTTCGGCCAGCAGGTGCTGCACTACATGGGCATCACGCTGCCGGCGCTCCAGGCCTCCGGCGGGCTGCTGCTGCTCCTCATCGCGATGGAGCTGCTCACCGGCAAGATGGAGGAGCCCTCGCCGTCGGGCAACAAGGGCGTCAACGTGGCGCTCGTGCCGCTGGGCACACCGCTGCTGGCGGGGCCGGGCGCGATCGTCGCCACGATGGTGTTCGTCCAGCAGACCCGGGTGTCGGACTCCGGCGGAGCGCCGCAGCTGATCGCCATCGCGGTGGCGATCGTGCTGGTGCACGTGTGCCTGTACCTGTCGATGCGGTTCGCGAACGTCATCCACCGGGTGCTGCGGGAGTCGGGAGTCACGCTGGTGACCCGGATCGCGGGCCTGCTGCTCGCGGCGATCGCGGTGCAGCAGATCGCCACGGCGGTCACCGAGTTCGTCAAGATGGCGCAGTAGCGCCCGGAAGCCGGCCGCGGTCGAGGCCCCCGGGATCGCAAACATGGGATGTTAGGGTCTTTCGGTGCCCGAGTCCGTCCAGCCCCCGGCCATGCCCATGACGTCGCCGATCTCCCCGCCCCGCAAGGTCTCCGAGCTCGTCGTCGAGCACCTGACCGACCTCGTCGAGCGGGGGGAGTGGCCCGTCGGGTCCCGTATCCCCGCCGAGCCCGAGCTCGTCGCCGGGCTCGGCGTCGGCCGCAACACGGTCCGCGAGGCCGTGCGCGCCCTCGAGCACGCGGGGATCCTCGAGCCGCGGCGCGGCGACGGCACCTACGTGCGCGCCGCCAGCGGCCTGGACGCCGCCATCAGGCGCCGGGCACGCACCTCCGACGCGCTGCAGGTGCTCGAGGTGCGCTCCGTCCTCGAGCGCGGGGCCGCGCGCGCCGCCGCCGGCCGGCACGACGACGGCGCCCTCGCCGCGCTGCGGGGCGCGCTGGCCGCCCAGGAGGCCGCCGCCCGCGAGGGCGGCGAGGACGACTTCCGGGCCGCCGACGTCGCGTTCCACGCCGAGCTGGTGCGGTCCGCCGGCAACGCCCTGCTCGCCGAGCTCTACGACGGCATCGACCACGTGCTCGTCCGCACCCTCGCCACCGACGCCCACGGCCGCCACCACCGCGACGTGCCCGGCCACCGCGAGGTCGTCGCCGCCGTCGCCGCCGGTGACCCCGACGCCGCGGAGCGCGCCGTCGAGGCCACGATGGCGGCCGTCCGCGCCCACCTCGTCGACCAGGCCGCCGGCGCCGCGACGGGGTCGACGTCCGGCACGACGACGGAGGTGGACGCGTGAGCCTGCGTCGCCCGCTCGGGGCGGGGGCCGTCCTCGCCATCGTCCTCGCCGCGCTCAACCTGCGCCCCGGCGTGGTCGCCGTCTCACCGCTGCTGGGCGAGATCCTCGCCGAGGAGGGGCTGAGCGCCACCGCGGGCGGCGTCCTCACGACGCTGCCCGTCCTGTGCTTCGGGATCCTCGCCCCCGTGGCGCCCGGGCTGGCCCGCCGGGTCGGCCTGGAGCGCGCGCTGTTCGGCAGCCTCGTGCTGCTGTGCCTCGGCTTCGCCCTGCGGCTCGTGCCCGGGATCGCGCCGCTGCTGGTCGGCACGCTCGCCGTCGGCTCCGCGATCGGGCTCGGCAACGTGCTGCTGCCCGCCCTCATCAAGCGCGACTTCGCCGACCGGGTCGGGCTCATGACCGGGCTGTACTCGATGGCCCTGTCCGGCGGCGCCGCGCTCGCCGCGGGCCTCACCGTGCCGATCGCGACGGCCACCGGCATGGACTGGCGCGCCACCCTCGCGTCGTGGGGGCTGCTCGCCGTGCTCGGCGCGGTCGTCTGGGCGCCGCGCGCGCTCCGCTCGGCCGGCCCCGTCGGCACGCTGCGGCCGCCGGGCGCCACGCCCGCCGACGCCGTGCGGTCGGTGTGGCGCAGCCCGCTGGCCTGGGCGGTCACCGTGCTCATGGGCACGCAGTCGCTGTCGTTCTACGCGGTGAACGCGTGGCTGCCGGAGATCTTCGTCGCCTCCGGGCGGAGCATCGCGGTGGGCGGGTGGATGCTGGCGCTGACCAACCTGCTCGGCATCGTGGGCTCGTTCGTCACGCCCGTGCTCGCGGGTCGCCTGCGGCGGCAGCGCGCGCTCGGCGTGGTCATCGTCGCGCTCATCCTGACCGGCCTGCTGGGGCTCCTCCTCGCCCCGGGCGCCGCCGTGCTGTGGGTGGTGCTGCTCGGCCTCGGCCAGGGCGGCGGCATCAGCCTGGCGCTGACCCTCATGGCCCTGCGCACCGAGAACGCGGCGCGCACGTCCGAGCTGTCGGGCATGGCGCAGAGCGCGGGCTACGTGCTCGCCGCCTGCGGTCCGCTCGGGCTCGGCGTCGCCCACGACGCCACCGGCTCCTGGACGGCGCCGCTGGTGCTCCTCGTCGTGGCGTCCCTGGTGCAGGGCGTCGCGGCGTGGTTCGCCGGGCGGGACGAGATCGTCCGCTGACCGCCCGTGCTCAGAGGCCGACGGGCTCGAGCGTGACGCGCACCGTCGCGCCGGGCTCGAGGCCCTCGGCCACGCGCACCGCCTTCTTCATCGGCAGCACGTAGCCCTGCTGCTCGTCGCTGGGGAACACCGACGTCGACCACGTCGTCGTGCCGACGGTCACGGTGACCTTGATCGACCCGAACCCGCGCGGCGGCAGCGGCAGCTCGGCGAGCGTGTCCGACTCCTCGGGCGGCACGGTGACGAACCACCACGAGTCCGTGCGCACCTGCCACTGCCACAGCGGGGCCGAGAACGTCAGACGCATCCCCGCACGGTACGTCGTGCCCCGGACACGCATCGAGCGTGGGGGGGGGGGGGGGCGCCAAGAGAGAAGGGGAGGAGAGGAAAGGAA
>NZ_JBHVSQ010000003.1:106193-146708 GCF_042885055.1 Isoptericola sp. NPDC058082
CGGAAGAGCGAGGGGGGGGAGGCAGGGCTCGGGTGGGGGGTGGAGAACCCCACCCACACACCCCACACAGACTCCCCCACTTTTCTCGGTTCCTTTCTGTTTCCCCCTTCCCTCCCTCTCCCCCCCCCCCCCCCCCCGGAGAACGGGGCCACCACGCTCGATGCGTACCTGTGGTCGTGCTGGCGGGTCAGCCCTCCGACGGCGCCTGCGGGGCCGACGAGCCGCCCTCGACCGGGCGGCCGCCGCGGGTACGACGACGGTTGCGGTTGCGGCGGCGACGCTGCTCGCCGTCGCCCTGCTCGCCCGCACCGGACGCCGGGGCCTCGGCGTGCTCGCCGGCGCCGTCGGCCGAGCCCTGGCCGGAGCGCGAGCCCTGGCCGGAGCGCGAGCCGCCTCGGCCGCCGCGCGAGCCGCCGTCCCGGCGACCGCCGTCACGACCGCCGTCACGACCGCCACGGTGGCCGTCGCGCTGGCCGGACGAGCTGGTGCGCTTGCCCGTCTCGCCGAGGTCCTCGAGCTCCTCGGCCTCGAGGCCGCCCAGCTGCTGCTTGCTCTTGGGCAGCCGGCCCTTGGTGCCCTCGGGGATGCTCAGGTCGGAGAAGAGGTGCGGCGAGCTCGAGTACGTCTCGACCGGCTCCGGGAACCCGAGGTTCAGCGTGCGGTCGATGAGCTGCCAGCGGGGCACGTCGTCCCAGTCGACGAACGTCACCGCGGTGCCCTGCTTGCCCGCGCGACCGGTGCGGCCGATGCGGTGCAGGTAGGTGCGCTCGTCCTCGGGGCACTGGTAGTTGACGACGTGCGTGACGTCGTCGACGTCGATGCCGCGCGCCGCGACGTCCGTCGCGACGAGGACGTCGATGTGGCCGTGCCGGAACGCGCGCAGCGCCTGCTCGCGGGCGCCCTGGCCCAGGTCGCCGTGGATGGCGCCGGCCGCGAAGCCGCGGTCGCGCAGCTCGTCGGAGACCTTCGCCGCCGTGCGCTTGGTCCGGGCGAAGACGATGGTGCGGCCGCGGCCCTCGGCCTGCAGCAGGCGGGCCAGCACCTCGACCTTGTCCAGCGCGTGGGCGCGGTAGACCACCTGGCGGGTGTTCTTCACCGTCGCGCCGTCGTCGTCCGGCTCGGCCGCGCGGATGTGCGTGGGCTGCGACATGTAGCGGCGGGCCATCGAGACGACCGGACCGGGCATCGTCGCGCTGAACAGCATCGTGTGTCGCACCGCGGGAGTGCGGGCGAGGATCTTCTCGACGTCGGGCAGGAAGCCCAGGTCGAGCATCTCGTCGGCCTCGTCCAGCACGACCGTGGCCGCACGGGTGAGGTTGAGGTGGCCCTGATTGAGCAGGTCGACCATGCGGCCCGGCGTGCCGACGACGACCTCGACGCCGTTGTTCAGCATCTCGATCTGCGGCTCGTACGCACGGCCGCCGTAGATCTGCGCGATGCGCACGGAGCGCTTCTTCGAGGCGGTGGCGAGGTCGTTGGCGACCTGGACCGCGAGCTCGCGGGTCGGCGCCACGACGATCGCCTGCGGCTTGCCGGGGGCGGGCAGCTCGTCGTAGCCGGGCTCGCCGGGCGCGACGACGCGGTGCAGCAGCGGGACGCCGAAGCCGAGCGTCTTGCCCGTGCCGGTCTTGGCCTGGCCGATGATGTCGTGCCCCTGGAGCGCCACCGGCAGCGTCATCGCCTGGATGGGGAAGGGGTGGGTGATGCCGGACTCGCGCAGGGCCTCGACGATCTCGGGGCGCACGCCGAAGTCGGCGAAGGAGACGTCCTGCGCCTGGATGGCTGCGGGGGTGGAGTAGTCGGGCTCGCCGGTGGCGGGAGCCGTGGGGGCCGCGGTGGCGGCGGGTTCGGTCGTGGTCACGGGTACCTTCGTCTGCTCGTCGGCGCGCGCGAACCGAGGGGCTCCCGAACGGGCGGGTCCGTCGACGGGCCGCACCGTTCAAGGTCACACTCGTCGGGTCGCAAGGAGCGCCGAGGTGGTCGGCAGCCGATCGCGGAAGAACGTCGCTCAGGCTCGGCGGGGATCCCGCCGGGCCGCTGCGGTCGAGTCAGTGGATTGAGACCCATGGCGTGACGACCGGGCAACCGAAGTACACGTCCATGGTACGCGACGGGCGCCCGGTCGGGGTGTGACGTCGACGGTCGCCTCTATCCTGAGGCGCGTGAGCCAGCAGCAGAGCACCCCCGACCCGGCCCTGACGACGCTCGTGGGGCTCGCGGCCTACACGGAGCTGGCGGCGTTCGGCCTGCTCTCGGCCCGGTCGGTGGACGCGCCCGACCTCGCCGTCCGCCAGACCCTGGCGACGGCGGCGGGGGAGTCGCTCGGCCGCCAGGAGCGGTTGCTCGCCCTCACCGCCGCACCCGGGGCCGACGGCGCGGCCGCGGCGATGGCGCCCTTCGACGGGGTGCTCGCCGACTTCGACGCGCGCACGCCCCCGTCCGGCTGGGCGGAGGGGCTGCTCAAGAGCGTCGTGGGGCTCGGCGTCGCGCAGGACCTGTGCCGCGAGCTCGCCGCCGGGCTGCCCGGCGGTGCGGGGGACTTCGTGGCCGCCGTGGGCGAGCCTCGCACCGACGACCCCGCGACCGCCGCGCTGGCGGGGGCCGCCGCGGCGGACGGCGTGCTCGCCGCCCGCCTGGCGTTGTGGGGGCGGCGCGTCGTGGGCGAGGCGCTGGGCCTCGTGCCCGTGCTGCTCGCGGCGCACCCGCCGCTGGCCGCGCTGGCCGCCCGCGCGCGCGAGGCCGTCGACGACGGCGGCGCGTCCACGCAGGCGTGGCTCGTCTCGCGGCTCACCGCCGAGCACACGCGCCGGATGGACCGCCTGGGCCTCGCCGCCTGACGGGCGTCAGAGGGCGCCGAAGCCCACCCTGGCCTGCTCGGTGGCGCCCACCTCGACGTACCCGATCGTGGCGGTCGGCACGAGGATGGTGCGCCCCCGCGAGTCGGTGAGCTCGAGCAGCCCCCCGTCGGTGATGGCGCCGCGCACCGCGGCGGTCACCTCCTCCGCCGTCTGGTCGGTCTCGACGACCAGCTCGCGGGCCAGGTTCTGCACACCGATCGTGATCTCCACGTTGTCTCCTTCGCGAGCCGCGCCGGTCGTGCCGGCGCGCGTCTGTCGGCCGTCTCCCGGCCGTCGGTCGATCCCGGTCTCCCGGACGTCTGCTCGATCCTAGCCACGCCCGCGCGCGGGGAAGGGCCCGGGACGCGTTTGTCAGCGGAGGGTGAAACCGGCGCGTCGCGCGCCGGGGACCGGGGCCGTCGCTGGGGCTGTCGGTGGGGCTGTCGGTGGGGCTGTCGGTGGGGCATGGTCGAATCGGTCCCGTGACGTCAGCACCCCTCACCGCCGTGCGCCTCGTGGTGCCGGAGCCTGCCGTCGTCGCGAGCGACGACGTCGTGCTCGACGCGACGCAGGAGGCCGCGGTCGCGGCCGCCCTCGGGGGCGACGTCACGCTCGTGGTCGGCGCCCCGGGCACGGGGCGCACGACGGTCGCGACGACGGTGGCGGTGCGGGCCATGCGCGGCCCGGAGGACGCGCCGGGCGTCGACCCGTCGCGCGTGCTGGTGCTCGCGGCGTCGCGCCGGTCGGCCGCGAGGCTGCGGGACGAGGTGACCGCGCGCGCGGGGCGCACCGTGGGGGCCCCGATGGTGCGCACGCCCGCGTCCGCGGCGTTCGCGGTGCTGCGGGCGCGGGCGGCCGCGCACGGCGACGCGGCGCCCACGCTGGTCTCCGGGCCGGAGCAGGACCTGGTGCTGGCGGAGCTGCTCGAGGGGCACCTCTCGGGAGAGGGCACCGACCTCGTGCTCCCGCCGGGGCTGCCGGAGGAGTCGCTCGGACTGCGCGGGCTGCGCCAGGAGCTGCGCGACCTCCTGATGCGTGCGGCGGAGCGCGGGCTGGGGCCCGTGGACCTCGACGAGCTCGGCCGCCGGCACGACCGGCCCGAGTGGGTGCTCGCCGCGCAGCTCTACGAGGAGTACCTGGACGTCACGACGCTGCGCCTCGGCACCCCGGACGCGGGTGCCCGGTACGACCCGGCCGGCGTGATCGACGAGGCGGCGCACGCCCTCGCGGGCTGGGACGACGAGCTGCCGGACGTGCCGAGGCCGTCGTGGGACCTCGTCGTCGTGGACGACTACCAGGAGGCCACGGTCGCCACGGCACGGCTGCTGCACGTGCTGCACGACGCGGGCGCGCGGCTCGTGCTGCTGGCCGACCCGGACTCCGCGGTGCAGGGCTTCCGCGGCGCGTCCCCCGGACTGGTCGGGCGCGCTGCGGCCCCCGCGCGCGCCGGCGTCGTGGGGGCGTTCGACGCGCGCACCGTCGTGCTGGGCACGGCCTGGCGGCAGCCGGAGGGGCTGCGCGCGGTGACGCGGGCCGTGACGTCGCGCATCGCGACCGTCTCCGGCGCGCTGCACCGCGGCGCCGGTCCGCGGCCGGGCGTCCGCCCGGTGGAGGACGGCGAGGACGCAGAGAACGGAGCCACCGGTCACGGCTCCGACGCCGCGCCGTCGTCGGACGGGACGTCGTCGGACAGGACGGCGGGGGAGGAACCCGCTGGCGCGAAACCGTCGGGCGTGCAGGTCGCGGTGCTCGCCGGGCCGGCACAGGAGGCCGCGTTCGTGGCGCGCGAGCTGCGTGCCGAGCACCTGCTGCACGGCACGCCGTGGGAGCGGATGGCGGTCGTGGCGCGCAGCGGTGACCGGCTGGCCTCGCTGCGCCGCGACCTGGTCGCCGCGTCGGTGCCCGTGGCGCTGCTCGGCTCGGACCTCCCGCTGCGCGACGAGCCCGCCGCGGCACCCCTCCTGGCGGCGCTGCGCGTGTGCGCGGCCGGCGGCGGCGTCGACCGGCTGATCGCGGACGAGCTCGGGGAACCCGGCCCCGGCGCGGGCTCCGCCCTCGACGCCGAGACGGCGGCGCTGCTGCTCACCTCGCCGGTGGGCGGTCTCGACGCCGTGGCGCTGCGGCGCCTGCGCCGCGCCCTGCGGGCGGAGGAGCTGTCGGGCGGGGGCGGGCGGTCGTCGGACGCGCTGCTGGTGGAGGTGCTGGACGACCCGGCGCGCGCGGAGACCCTGCCGACGCCGGTGCGGCGCGGCCCCGTCGCCGTCGCGCGCGTGCTGGCCGCGGGGAGGGCCGCGGCCGCCGAGCCGGGCGCCACCGCGCAGACCGTGCTGTGGGCGGTGTGGGCGGCCACCGGGCTCGCCGACCGGTGGCGCGACGCGGCGCTCGCGGGCGGACCCGCCGGGGCGCGCGCCGACCGCGACCTCGACGCCGTCCTCGCGCTGTTCCGTGCGGCCGAGACGTACGTGGACCGCATGCCCGGCGCCCCCGTCGCCGCGTTCGTGGACTACCTCGCGTCGCAGGACCTGCCCGCCGACTCGCTCGCGGCGTCCGCGGTGGGCGCGCACGCGGTCGAGGCGCTCACCCCGGCCGGTGCGGCAGGACGCGAGTGGGACGTGGTCGTCGTGGTGGGCGTGCAGGACGGCGTGTGGCCCGACCTGCGGCTGCGTGACTCGCTGCTGGGGTCGCAGGCGCTGGTGGAGCTGCTCGCCGGGCGCTCGGACGACGCGCACGGCATGGGCCCGGAGGCTCGGCGCCAGGTGCTGGCGGACGAGCTCCGGGCGTTCGCGGTCGCCACGTCGCGGGCACGGCGCCGGCTGGTCGTGACGGCCGTGGAGGACGCCGAGGACGCGCCGTCCGTGTTCCTCGACCTCGTGGAACCGCCCGACGGCGACCGTGCGGGGGCCGAGGGGCCGGACCCGCGGCGGGTGACCGTCGGCCCGCCGCTCGACCTGCGCGGCGTGGTCGCCGAGGCGCGCGCGACCCTCGTCAGGGCGGCCGGGCACGGGGACGACGACGGCCCGGTCGGCGTCGCCGCCGCCCTGCTCGCCGACCTGGCCGACGCGGGGATCGCGGAGGCCGACCCGCGCACGTGGTACGGCGTCGCCGCGACGTCCAGCGACGCGCCGCTGTGGGGGCCCCACGACGTGGTGACGGTCTCGCCGTCCAAGGTGGAGACGGTGAGCACGTGCGCCCTGAAGTGGGCGTTCGAGTCGGCGGGCGCCACGGCACCCGACGCGACGCACCAGACGCTCGGCACGCTGGTCCACGCGATCGCGGAGGACCTGCCGAAGGCGTCGCTGTCCGAGCTGCGCGCCGAGCTCGACCGTCGCTGGCCCGAGCTCGCGCTCCCCGACGGCTGGCCGTCGCGCCAGCTGCGCCGCCGCGCCGAGCAGATGATCGAGCGCCTCGCCGCCTACTACACGGAGGCGGGCGACCCGTTGCTCGTGGAGCCGGCGTTCGAGCTGACCGTGGGCCGTGCGCGCCTGCGCGGCAAGATCGACCGCGTCGAGGACGCGGGCGACGAGGGCGTGACCGTGGCCGACCTCAAGACCGGCCGCAGCGCGCCCGCCCGCGCGAAGGCCACCGAGCACCCGCAGCTCGGCGCGTACCAGCTCGCGGTGACCGAGGGCGCGCTCGACCTCCCGCCGGGCACGCCCAGCGCGGGCGCTCGGCTCGTGTACGTCGGGACGCCGACCGTGGCGCCGACGCTGCGCGACCAGCCCGCGCTGCAGGTCGGCGAGGACGGGTCGAGCTGGGCGCGGGCGCTGGTGGAGAGCGCCGCCGACACGATGGCGGCGGGCCGATTCACGGCGCACGAGAACGACCTGTGCCCCATGTGCCCCGTGCGCCGGTCGTGCCCCGTGCAGCCCGAGGGAAGGAACGTGATCGAGTGACCGGCGACGGCACCACCGGCACCGACGGCGCTGTCGCGCCGGAGCCCGGGGACGACCGTCCCCACGGCGGCCGCGACGACCTCGCCGCGGCGTTCGCGGACGAGACGTGGGCCGCGCTCGGCGAGCCCGGCCGCGAGGCCGACCTCGGGTTCCCCGAGCTCGCCGGCGTCGGCCCGGCCTCGCCGGACGCGGTCCTGTTCGACGACGCGGCGCTCTTCGGCGACTCCGCGCTGGTGGGCGGCCCGGCGGCCGACGGCGGCCCCGGCGCGACGGCGCGCTCCGCGTCCGCGGAGCCGCGGCTGTCCGCCCGCGACATCGCCGAGCTGCTCGGGCGGCCGTCGCCCACGGACGAGCAGGTCGCCGTCATCGAGGCGCCGCTCGAGCCCGTGCTCGTGGTCGCCGGGGCCGGGTCGGGCAAGACGGAGACGATGGCGGCACGCGTGGTGTGGCTGATCGCCAACGAGCTGGTCGCCCCCGAGGAGGTGCTCGGGCTGACCTTCACGCGCAAGGCGGCGGCCGAGCTCACCCAGCGCGTGCAGTCCCGCCTCGCGCAGCTCGCCCGGGCGCAGGGGCGCGCGACGTCGGGCCTGGACCTGCTCGCCCGGCCCACGGTCGCGACCTACAACGCGTACGCGGCCGCGCTGGTCGCCGACCACGGGCTGCGGCTCGGCATCGAACCCGGCTCCCGGCTGCTGGGCGAGGCGAACCAGTGGCAGCTCGCGGCGCAGGTCGTCGAGTCGTGGGCCGACGACCTCGGCACCGACAAGGCGGTGAGCACGGTCGTCGGCGCGGTCCTGGCGCTGTCGGGCGAGCTCGGCGAGCACCTGCTCCCCGTGGACGAGGCGCGCGAAGCGCTGGCCGACGTCGTCGCCCGCCTCGACGCGCTGCCGCTCGGCCCCCGGCAGAAGAAGCGGACCAAGGAGGTCCAGGGGCTGATCGACTCGGTGGCGGAGCGGGCCCGCCTGCTCGACCTCGTCGCGGAGTACCGCCGCCGCAAGCGGGTCGCGGACTCGCTGGACTTCGGCGACCAGATCGCGTTCGCCGCCGAGCTCGCCAGGTCGGTCCCGGCGGTCGGCGCGACGGAGCGCTCCCGCTTCCCCGTGGTGCTGCTCGACGAGTACCAGGACACGTCGTACGCGCAGGTGGAGCTGCTCGCCGGGCTGTTCGGCGGCGGGCACGCCGTGACCGCGGTGGGCGACCCGCACCAGTCGATCTACGGCTGGCGGGGCGCTTCGGCGTCGGGGCTGGCCCGCTTCGGCGAGCGGTTCCGGACGCGCGCCGGCGCGCCGGCGGCCGTGCGCTACCTCAGCACGTCGTGGCGCAACGACGCGGCCGTGCTGGCGGCCGCGAACGTCGCCGCGGCCCCGCTGCGCGAGCGCGCACGGCACACCGGCACCGGCGTGGACGTGCCGCCGCTCGACCTGCGCCCCGGCGCGGGCACGGGCGTCGTGCGCGCGCACGTCGCCGCGACGAGCGAGGAGGAGGCGGAGGCGGCCGCGGAGTTCGTCGCGGCGCGCTGGCACCGCGCGACCCGCCGGGACGGCTCCGACCGGGTGACGGCCGCCGTGCTGTGCCGGGCGCGGTCGCAGTTCGCGGCCGTCGAGGTGGCGCTGCGCCGCCGCGGGCTGCCGGTGGAGGTCGTGGGCCTGGGCGGGCTGCTGTCCACGCCGGAGGTGGTGGACGTGGTCGCGCTGCTCGAGGCGGTGCACGACCCCTCGCGCGGCGACTCGCTGCTGCGGCTGCTCACCGGTCCCCGGGTCAACCTCGGTGCCTCCGACCTGCACGCCCTCGGCTCGTGGGCGTCGGACCTGGCCCGCGCCGACGGCGCCCGACCGGGCGACCGTGCGGCCGCGCCGGGCGAGGGCCCGGAGGAGGACGGCGACGGCCCCGTCGTGGTCGAGGGCGACGTCGTGGACCACCGCTCGATCGTCGACGCGCTGGACGACCTGCCGGCCCCGGGCCGCCCCGCCCGCGACGGTCGCGTGCTGTCCGCCGCGGGCCACGGCCGGCTGACGGCGCTGGCCCGGCTGCTGCGCGAGCTGCGGGGCCTCACGTACCTCTCGCTGCCGGAGCTCGTGGTGGTGGCCGAGCGCGCGCTCGGCCTCGACGTCGAGGTCGCCACGGCGCAGGTGCTCGCGGACACGCTCACCCCGGCCACCGGCCCCGGAGGCGGTGCTGCCGCCGGCGTGAGCCTGCGCGGCCGGGAGCACCTCGACGCGTTCCGCGACGTCGCCGCGAGCTTCGCGCAGTCGGCCGACGTCGCGACGCTGGGCGCGTTCCTCGCGTGGCTCGGCGTCGCGGGCGACCAGGAGCGCGGCCTCGACATGCCCGTCCGCGAGCCCGACCCCGACGCCGTGCAGGTCATCACCGCGCACGCCGCGAAGGGGCTGGAGTGGGACGTGGTGGCGGTGCCCGGGCTGGTCGACGGCGTGTTCCCCAGCCAGGCGGAGTCGGCGCAGGGGCGGCTGGACAGCGGGTGGCTCACCGACGTCTCCGCGCTGCCGTACCACCTGCGCGGCGACGCGCCCGACCTGCCCGAGTTCACCTGGGCGGAGGCCGCCGACACCAAGGACCTCGCCGCCCGGCGCGACCGGTTCCGCGCGGACAGCGGCGCGCACCGCCTCGCCGAGGAGCGCCGCCTGGCCTACGTCGCGTTCACGCGCGCCCGCCGGGAGCTGTTCCTCACGGCGCACTGGTGGGGCACGGGCAGCACGCCGCGGCGCGTCTCGCCCTTCCTCGCCGAGCTCGTCGAGGGTGGGGTGGTCGACGCGGGCGGCTGGGCCGAGCAGCCCGACCCGGCGGCGGGCAACCCCCGCGACGACGTCGAGCACGCCGCGCCGTGGCCCCCGCCCGAGCAGTCCGCGGGGGGCGGACGCGCGGACGACCCCGAGCCCGGGACCGACACCGGGCCGGGCGAGGCCCCGACGCCGCGCGACGTCCTGCGGGCGTCGGCAGCCCGGGTCGAGGCGGCGCGCGCCGACCGTGCGCGCAGGGACCCCGCGAGGCCGGAGGGCGGCGCCGCGACCGGTGTGCTGCGCGACGCGGCGGGCCGCGACCTGGTGCTGCTGGCCCGCACGCTGCTCACGGAGCGAGGGGAGCGGGGGTCGCGCGAGGTGGAGCTGCCGGCGCACGTGTCGGCGTCGGGCCTGGTCCGGCTCGCCGGCGACCGCGCCGGGTTCGCGCTCCAGCTGCGCCGTCCGGTGCCGCAGGAGCCCACCGTGCACGCCCGCCGCGGCACGCACTTCCACGAGTGGGTGGAGCGGTTCTTCACGTCGTCGTCGCTGGTCGACGTCGACGACCTGCCCGGCGCCGAGGACGGCGAGATCGCGCCCGACGTCGACCTGGAGACGCTGCGGCAGCGCTTCACGGAGTCCGCGTGGGCGTCCCGCACCCCGCTCGCGGTCGAGGTCGACGTCGAGACGCCGGTGGGTGGCGTCATGCTGCGCAGCCGGATCGACGCCGTGTTCCCCGACGACGACGCCCCGCCCCCCGCCGAGGGCGAGGCGCCGGCGGTCGTCGTCGTGGACTGGAAGACCGGGCACGAGCCGCGCGACGCGGGCGCCCGCTCCGCCCGCGAGGTGCAGCTCGCCGTCTACCGGCTCGCGTGGTCCCGGTACGCCGGGCTGCCGCTCGACAAGGTGTCCGCCGCGTTCGTCTACGTCGCGAGCGGTACCACCGTGCGCCCGCGCCGCCTGCTGGACGAGGCCGAGCTGGAGGCGCTGGTGCGGGGCGAGCCGCACCAGCGGTAGGCCTCACCAGCGGTAGTCGAGGAACTTCCCGTCGAGGGTCACCACCACGCGGTCGCCGTCCGGGTGGGCGCGGCGGGCGATGTCGACCTGGAAGTTGATCGCCGACATGATGCCGTCGCCGAACTCCTCGTGGATGAGCTCCTTGAGCGCCGGCCCGTACACGGCCAGCGCCTCGGTGAACCGGTAGATGGTCGGGTCGGTGAGCACCGCCTCGTCGCGCACCCGGTACGGCTGCAGCCGCATGGCCTCGGCGACGTCCTCGCCCAGGCCGAGCAGCGTGCAGGCCGCGGACGCCTGCTCCGCGCTCATCGGGTGGTTGCCGAGCAGCGCGGCCGTCGTCCAGACGACCGGTGCGCCGACCTCGTCGGCGATCTCCTGCCAGGTGAGGCCGGAGCGGAGGCGGGCGGTGACGACCTGCTCGGCCGCGGCGGCCTTGGTCATGATCGGGTCCACGGGTGTCCTTCGGTCGGAGGGAGGTCTGGCGTCGACGTGGTGCGGCGGGTCAGCCGACCGGCGCGGCCACGCGGTCCTCGGCGACGGGCTCGGCCGGCGCGGGACGACGGCGCTCGGGCCGGGTGCGGTAGTGCGTGAGGTAGAGCGGCAGGCCGACGAAGGTCAGGCCGCCGACGAGGTTGCCGAGCACGGTCGGGATCTCGTTCCACACGAGGTAGTCCATGACGGTGAAGTCACCGCCGAGCAGCAGGCCGGACGGGAACAGGAACATGTTCACGACGGAGTGCTCGAAGCCCATGTAGAAGAACAGGAACACCGGCATCCACATCACGACGGCCTTGCTGATCGTGTCCTTCGACATGAGGAAGGCGACGACGCCGGTGGAGACCATCCAGTTGCACAGCACGCCGCGGACGAACAGCGTGAGCATGCCGGCCGCGCCGTGGTCGGCGTACCCGACGGTGCGCCCCTCGCCGATGTGCCCGAGGGCCTGCCCGATCTCGTTGGGCGGTGTGGAGAACCCGTAGGTGAAGGTGATCGCCATGAGCACGGCCACCGTGAACGCGCCGGCGAAGTTGCCGCAGAACACGAGGCCCCAGTTGCGCCACATGCCGGCCCAGGTGGCGCCGGGGCGGCGGGCGATGACCGCGAACGGCACCAGCGTGAAGACGCCGGTGAGCAGGTCGAAGCCCATCAGGTACAGCATGATGAAGCCGATCGGGAAGAAGGCCGCACCCAGCAGCGGGTTCCCGGTGTTCGTCGAGATGGTCACCGCCATCGCGGCGGCCAGCGCGAGGATGGCCCCGCCCATGAACGAGCGGATGAGGGTGTCCCGGGTGGACATGAACAGCTTCTTCTCGCCGGTGGCGATCATCTGCGAGACGAAGTCCTGCGGCATCACGTACGACATGGCGGACCCTTCGGCGGGAGTGGAGGCGCTGGTGTGCCGCCGAGTCTCGTCGTCGCAGGTTGTGGCCACGTCGCCACGACGTTGAGGTCGTGTTTCGGTACCTCCCGAAGCCGTGAGCCCGGGGTTTCGCCGACCTCGCAGGCCGGGTCGAAGGGCTGTGAGACCGGCGGCTGCGAGACCGCCCCCTCGCCCTGGTCAGGCGGGGGCGTCCTCGCGGGTGGCCTCGTCCAGGTCGGCCAGCATCGCCTCGGCGTCGGCGACGACGTCGTCGAGCCCGCGGCGGACGCCGTGCAGCAGCCAGCGGGCCAGCGCGAGCTCGCCCACGAGCAGCGCGCGGTCCACGAGGCGCGCGTCGTGCAGCTCGGTGCGGCGCAGCTGGTAGGCCTCCATGATCGAGTCGACCGCGTCCGGCGGGGCGGCGACGAGGAGCCAGGCGAGGTCGTCGGCCGGGTCGGCCACGCGGGCGTCGGACCAGCCGCTGATCGCGGTGACCCGTCCGCCTGTGACGAGCATCTGGTCGGTGGCGAGGTCCCCGTGCACGACGACGGGCTGGAAGCGCCACAGGGCGACGTCCTCCAGGGCGGCCTCCCAACGGCGCAGCAGGGTGGGCGGCACCTTGCCGGTCGCGGCGGCCTCGTCGAGCTCGACCAGGCGGCGCTCGCGGTACTCGGCCGCGGTGTACGACGGCAGGCCGCACGACTCGACCACGGACGCGGGCAGCTCGTGCACCGCGGCGAGGGTGCGGCCGAGGTCGGCGGCGAGGCCGGGCCCGGGGCGCAGGGCCTCGAGGTCGAGGGCCGTGCCGGTCACGTGCCGGTGCACGACGGCGCGCCCACCCTCGGGCAGCAGGGCGAAGCCGGCCACCTGCGGGACGGTGAAGGGCAGCACGCCGGCGTCCACGTACAGGTGCAGCGCGTCGAGGAGCTCGGTCTCGGCCTCGAGGGCGGCCCCGGCCATCGTGGTGCGGGGGGCGCGCACGAGCCAGTCGACGCCGTCGTCGGCGGTGACGACGGCGACGTCGTAGTCGCCCGGGAGCTCCTCGGGGCGGACCGAGCGGGCGTCGAGGCCCGGGACGGCGGCCGTCGCGAGGGCGGCGAGGGCGAGCGGACTGCGTGGCACCCGCCCACCGTAGACGGTGCCGGGTCCCGCCCGGGAGCACCGCCGCGCGCGTGTCCGCCGACGTCCTGCGCGCCGTCCCGCCCGGCGCGCGCCCGTCGTCAGGGCGGGCACCCGAGGGCCGCCGCCGCGGGTACGGTCGAGGCGTGACGGCCCCCTTCGCGATCCCCGACCTCTCCTACACGCACGCCACCCACGACCGGGCGGCCGAGCGCCGCGCCGACCCGGGGCTGCTCCCGCGCCTGCTGGCCGACCCCACGACGCGCGTCGTGCTGGTGCTGCGCGGCCGCGTCGCCGTCGACGCCGAGGGAGACCTGCTCCTGGTCGGTGCGGCGGAGGCGGACGGCCTCCCGGCCGAGCCCGAGCGGGCCGACCGCCCCGACGCGCACGTGCCCGGGCACCGGTGGCTGTTCCTCGGCGAGGAGGACGGTGCGGGGCTGCTCGCCCTCGTGCTGCCCGACGAGGCCGACGCCGACGCGGTCGGGATCGAGGGCGTCTCCCCGGCCGCGCCCGCGTCGCGGCTGGCGCGCGAGCACGCCTGGGCGGGGCTGCGCGAGGTGGGCGGACGTCGCGGCGACGCGCTCGCCGCGGAGGCCGTGGCCCTCGCCGCGTGGCACGCGTCGCACGAGCGCTGCCCGCGGTGCGGCGAGCCGACCGTCGTCGAGCAGGCGGGCTGGGTGCGGCGGTGCCCGGTGCAGGACGTCGAGGTGTACCCGCGCACCGACCCGGCGGTGATCATGGCGGTGGTCGACGACGAGGACCGGCTGCTGCTGGGGCACGCCGCGCACTGGCCGGAGGGCCGGTACTCCACGCTCGCCGGCTACGTCGAGCCGGGGGAGGGGCTGGAGCAGGCGGTGCGCCGCGAGGTCGTCGAGGAGACGTCGGTCGTGATCGGCGACGCGCCCGGCGACGTCGTCTACCGCGGCAGCCAGCCGTGGCCGTTCCCGGCGTCGCTCATGCTCGGCTTCCGGGCGCGCGCCGTGGCGACGGACGTCGAGGTGGACGGTGCCGAGGTGACAGCGGCGCGCTGGTTCACCCGCGACGAGCTCGCCGCGGGGGTCCGTGCCGGCGAGGTGGGCCTGCCGGGGCGGCCCTCGATCGCCCGTGCCCTCGTGGAGGAGTGGTACGGGGAGGAGCTGCCCGGCTGACCGGTCGGCCGACCGGTCCCGTCAGGCGGTCAGGCGTGCCTTCACGTCGAGCAGCGACGGGTTCGTCGCCGCGGTGCCGTCGGGGAAGACGACGGTCGGGACGGTCTGGTTGCCGCCGTTGACCTGCTCCACGAACGCGGCCGTCCCCGGCTGCTCCTCGATGTCGATCACCGTGTACCCGATGCCCTCGGAGTCGAGCTGGGTGCGCAGCCGCCGGCAGTACCCGCACCACGCGGTCGAGTACATGGTGACGGTGCCCGGGGCGGGGAGTTGCGGCGTGACGACGGTCATCGGGATCCTCCTGTGACGGTGGCTGGGGACGACGGGAGCGGGGTGTCGGCGACGGCTGCGAGAATCGCAGACGATGTCGACCACCACCAACTCCCCGAGCGCCCCGCTTCATCCCGACGCGATCCTCGACGCCCTCGACCCCGAGCAGCGGGACGTGGCGCTGGCCCTCACCGGGCCGGTGTGCGTGCTCGCCGGTGCGGGTACGGGCAAGACGCGGGCGATCACGCACCGCATCGCCTACGGCGTGCGCACCGGCACCTACAAGCCGACGTCGGTGCTCGCGGTGACGTTCACCGCCCGCGCGGCGGGGGAGATGCGCACCCGGCTGCGTGACCTGGGCGTGGTCGGCGTGCAGGCGCGCACGTTCCACGCGGCCGCGCTGCGCCAGCTCGGCTACTTCTGGCCGCGCGTCGTCGGCGGCGCACCGCCGCGGATCCTCGAGCACAAGGCCTCCGCCGTCGCGGAGGCCGCGCGCCGTGTCGGCGTGAGCGTCGACCGGGTCGCCGTGCGCGACCTGTCGTCCGAGGTCGAGTGGGCCAAGGTGTCGCTCGTCACGGCGGAGGACTACGTGAAGGCGGCCCTCGTCGACGACCGGCCCGCGCCCTCGGGCTACGACCACCAGACGGTCGCGCGCCTCATCACCGCGTACGAGGACGTCAAGACCGAGCGCGGCGTCATCGACTTCGAGGACGTCCTGCTCATGCTCGCCGACATGCTCAACTCCCACCGGCAGGTGGCCGACGAGGTCCGCTCGCAGTACCGCCACTTCGTCGTCGACGAGTACCAGGACGTCTCGCCGCTGCAGCAGTTCCTGCTCGACCAGTGGCTGGGCGACCGCAAGGAGCTGTGCGTCGTGGGCGACCCGTCGCAGACCATCTACTCCTTCACGGGCGCGACCCCGCACTACCTGCTCGACTTCACGCGGACCTACTCCGACGCCCAGGTGGTGCGGCTGGTCCGCGACTACCGGTCCACGCCGCAGGTCGTGCACCTCGCGAACCAGGTGCTGCGCCGCGGCCGGGTCCCCGGGGCGCTGGAGCTGGTGGCGCAGCGCCCCGCGGGCCCGCCCGCGAGCTTCACGGCGTACGACGACGACGACGCGGAGGCCTCGGGCATCGCCGCCCGGGCGGGTCGGCTGATCGCGTCGGGCGTGCGGCCCAGCGAGATCGCGGTGCTCTACCGCACCAACGCGCAGTCGGCGGCGTTCGAGTCGGCGCTCGCGGACGCCGGGATCAGCTATCTCGTCCGCGGGGGCGAGCGGTTCTTCCAGCGCAAGGAGGTGCGCGACGCGATCGTCCTGCTGCGCGGCGCGGCGCGGTCCGCCGACCCGGACCAGCCCATGCCCGAGCAGGTGCGCGACGTGCTCGTCACCGCCGGGTGGACCGAGCAGCCGCCTGCCGCCCGGGGCGCCGCCCGCGAGCGGTGGGAGGCGATGCAGGCGCTCGTCGGGCTGGCCGACGACGTCGCGGCCGCGGCGCCCGAGGACGCGCCGGCCACGATGGCGACCCTGGTCGGCGAGCTGGAGGAGCGGGCCTCGGCGCAGCACGCGCCCACGGTCGAGGGCGTCACGCTGGCCTCGCTGCACGCGGCGAAGGGTCTCGAGTGGGACGCCGTCTTCCTCGCGGGGGTGAGCGAGGGCCTCATGCCGATCTCGCTGGCGGAGACGGACGAGGCGGTCGCGGAGGAGCGCCGCCTCCTCTACGTGGGGATCACCCGCGCCCGCGAGCACCTGGAGCTGTCCTTCGCGCGGTCCCGCAACCCGGGCGGCCGGGCCACGCGCAAGCGCACCCGCTTCCTCGACGGGCTGTGGCCGGACGACCCCTCGGACCGGCGGGGCCGCGGACGTGCGGTGCGCGGCCAGGCGCGCCAGCAGCTCACCGGGGAGCACGACGTCGCCCTGTTCGACGCGCTGCGCGAGTGGCGGCTGTCGGTGGCCCGCGAGACGGACAAGCCGGCGTTCACGGTGCTGGGCGACGCCACGCTGGCCGCCATCGCGGAGCTCAAGCCGACGTCCGTGGCGCAGCTCGCGCGCGTGAACGGCGTCGGCCCGGCGAAGATCGACCGTTACGGGCAGACGATCCTCGCCATCGTGGCGGAGCAGGCCGGCTGAGCACGTACGGCAAAACCCGTATTTGTGAGCGGACCTGACGAAGACCCTTGTCGGGCCGACCGCCGGAGTGCCAGATTGTCGAGGTCCGTCCCCGACGAGAGGTGTCCTCCATGGTCCCGCCCGGGCGTTCCCGCCCCACCGCCCCAGCCGGTCGCCGCGCCCGCAGGGCGCCGGCCGCGGGCGCCGGCCTCGTCCTCGCCGTCCTGCTGGCGGCCTGCTCCGCCGGCGGCACCGACCCCGGCGACGGCAACGGCCCGCGCAGCGGCGGACACGGTGAGCACGGCGGATCCCCTGGGGCCGCCGGGGCCGGCGGCCACGCCGCGCACGACCTGCCCGCGGGTTTCACCGAGGCCCTCGAGAGGGTCACGACCGACCGCGGCACGGAGATCCTCGAGGACGGGCTGATCACCAGGGCCGAGGTGCAGGACCTGCAGCAGGTCCAGGTGGACTGCCTCGTCGGCGAGGGGTTCGACGCGAGCCGCGGCGACGGCGGGCTGCAGGTCCGGGCGGTCCCGGACGGTCTGGACGACGCGGGTGTGGCAGCCGCGGTGGAGGGCTGCCTGGGCGACCTGGTGGTCATCGGGCCGCTGGAGGCGGCGGCGTCCTCGGGGGCCTGAACGGGTGCCCGAAAAAACTCGTCGAAGAAATCTCGAAAAAAGATGTGGCGGCCTGGGCGAGGCCGTCTATGCTCGGAGAGTCCCAGACGGAGTGGCGTCTGCCGAGAGGCGGAGGTCCGAGAGCAGTGAGGAGGTGGGTGCACAAGATGGACACGATGACTCAGATCGTGATGGCGACCGCGTCTGCTGGCGCGCCCGGGTACACGTCTGCCCGTGGCGAGCTCGACGCCGTCCGTCCGTTCCGCGCGCGTCAGCACGGAGCAGGCAACGCCGATCTCCACATCGCACCCGACTCCGCCTCCTGGAGACATCCGGTCTAGAACCGGATCCAGGCCGCGGAGTCCCCCCGGGACCCGCGGCCTTCGTCTTTCCGCTCAGGGAAGAAGACCTCACCAGGTCGTTCGAGCCGGACCTCTGACTCCAGAGGTCCACCCGCAGGTCCTGAACACCGACGTTCACATCAATACCCAGGACCTGACGGAGGAACTCGTGCGCCTCGCACAGCTGTTGGACGAGCGGCTGCTCGACACGATCCCCCAGGGCGGAAACGGCCCTTGGACCCCGCATCAACCCCTCACCCAGAGCCCGGCCGAGGTGGCCGAGCTCGACCGCCAGTTCGCGGCGCTGCTGCCGTGCCGTACCAACGACCCGGAGCTCTGGTTCGCCGAGCACACCACCCAGGTCGAGGAGGCCAAGGCGCTGTGCCGCGGCTGCCCGCTGCAGGCCGGCTGCCTCGCCGGTGCCCTCGAGCGGCAGGAGCCCTGGGGCGTCTGGGGTGGTGAGGTCTTCGTCGACGGCAAGGTCGTGGCCCGCAAGCGCGGTCGCGGCCGGCCCCGGAAGTCGGAGACCGTCGCAGCATGACCGCGCAGTGCGCCCGGGCTGCCCGGCGTGCTGAACAGGCAGGACCCACGACAGGCCTCCGGCGAGACCCCGGAGAGCGCGCCCGCATCACGTGCGGCCGGCTCTTCGCCGTCTCGCCGGGGGCCTGTCCTCATGTCGGCAGCCGGGCCGGCAGCCGGGTCGGCAGCCGGACGCACCCGCACGCCGGGTGCGGCGCGACGTCCCGCACGCGCGGCACCGCCTCGGGCAGCGCGACCTCCAGGCGCCGCCCCACGGTCGCGGGCGTCGCGCCGTCGAGCAGCGCGAGCACCTGCCCGGCCGCCAGCGCGGCGGCCGTCGCCGCGAGCATGGTCTCGTGGGCGACGTCGTCGGCCGGGCGGAGCGCGAGGTCCGCCGCGACGAACGGCCACCCCCGGTCCGCGTCGGCGGCGTGACGGTCGCAGCACCCCACGCACGGCGAACGGCCCGGCAGCACGAACGGTCCGACGACGACGTCGGCCTCCCGCACCACCACGGGGAGGTGGGGGACCCCGGCCCCGAGCAGCCGCTCGTAGCGCTCCGCGCGCGCGGCGTGCGCCTCCACCACCACGACGGCGTCCGGCAGGCGTGGCCCACCCGTCTCCGCGACCCCCAGTGCGCTGCCGACCCGGAGCCGCGGGTGGGCGGACGCGAGCCGAGCGGCGGCGGACTGCTCCCGCGGACGACCGACGTCGCCGGGTCCGTGGCCGCCGAGCCCGAGGTCGCCCACCTGGACGGGGTCGCGGTCGTCGAGCACGAGGGCGCCGACGCCGGCACCGGCGAGGAGGCCGGCCAGGGCCGTGCCGGTCCGGCCGAGGCCCCGCACCCCGACGACGCCGGCGTCGCGGCGGGCGAGCGTGGCCGCGCCGGCGCCGTCGGGGCGCAGGGCACCCAGCACGGTGGCGTCCGGCGTCCAGGGCGGCGCGGCGTCGGCGGCCGCGGGCGGCCGGTCCGTGGCGGTGCGGACGAGGAACCCGCCGTCGGCCAGCACGCGCTCGATCTGCTCCTGACGCTCGGGGCTCACGCCCCACTGCCGGGCGCCACGATCCAGGGAGCGGTGCCGTCGTGTCCCGGCGTCGCGCAGCCATCGCGCCTCGTGGTCGTCCAGGCCGGACAGGACGAGGCTCCAGCGGGGGTCCGTGCCGAGCTGGACCTCGCCGTCGCCGTGGTCGAGGACGGGGGTCGCCGGGCGCAGCGTGAGGAGGTGACCCGTCGCGGCGGTCAGGTCGTCGGCGTCTGCCATGCGGCCACCCTGGCACGCGGGTCAGGGACGGTCGGGGCGTCGTCCACAGGTCCCTCGGGCGGATTCCCCGGGCGCCCGGTTCGTGAGTTCTGACACACAAAGTTCACGATTCCCCGGTACCGTCGTGCCGTGGCCCACGACACGATGATGACGTCGGTGGAGGTCCGGCGCAGCCGTCGGCGGACCGCCACGGTCAGCGCGTACCGCGACGGGGAGCGTACCGTCGTGGCCATTCCCGCGCGCTTCTCGCGTGCCCAGGAGCGCGAGTGGGTGGCGAAGATGCTCGCGCGGCTCGAGGACAAGGAGCGGCGTCGGCGCCCGTCCGACGCCCAGCTCGTCGAGCGCGCCAAGGAGCTCTCCGAGCGGTACCTGGACGGTCGTGCCCACCCGACGAGCGTGGCCTGGTCCCCCCACCAGGGCCGGCGCTGGGGGTCGTGCACACTGGTCGACGGCTCGATCCGGATCTCCACGCGCGTGCAGGGGATGCCCGAGTGGGTGCTCGACTACGTGCTGCTGCACGAGCTGGCGCACCTGCTGCACGCAGGGCACGGCCCCGCGTTCTGGCAGCTCCTCGAGGCCTACCCGCGCACGGACCGGGCGCGCGGGTTCCTCGAGGGCGTCTCGTTCGTCCAGGACGACGGCGGAGCGTCGCCCGGCCCGGCCGACGACAAGCCCGCCGGCTGAGCCGGCCGGTGTCGGCGGCGCGGGCCGAGGCGACGGGTCGGACGGGCCGGGTCAGGACGAGGGCGTGTCCCCGTCGCCGGTGCCGTCGTCCTTCCCCGAGCGGTCCGCGGCGTCCAGGATCTGCGCCAGCGCGGCGTCGACGTCGGACTGTTCCTCCGCCTGCTCCTGGCGTCGCGTGAAGTAGCCGGAGGGGTCGTCGAGGTCCGCGGTGCCGGGCAGCAGGTCGGGGTGCTCCCAGACGGCGTCGCGCGCCTGGGGGCCGCCCTCGGCGAGGACGTGCGCGAAGAGTGCGGTGGCGTCGCGGGAGCGCCGCGGACGCAGCTCGAGCCCGACCAGCGTGGCGAAGGTGTGCTCCGCGGGCCCGCCGGCCGCACGGCGGCGCCGGATCATCTCGCGCAGCGGGTAGGTGTGCGGCAGGTGGGGGAGCGCCGCGGTGGCCGCGACCTCGGTGACCCAGCCCTCGACGAGCGCCAGCGCGGTCTCGAGGCGCAGCAGGGTGGCCTCCTGCTCGGGGGTGTGCTGCAGCCCGAAGACGCCGCCGGTCAGGGCGCCGCGCAGCGCCTCGGGGTCGCTGGGGTCGATCTCGCGCACCTGCTGCTCGAGCACGTCCAGGTCGATGGTGATGCCGCGTGCGTACTGCTCGACGAGGCCGTGCAGGTGCGCCGTGAGCCAGGGGACGTGCGTGAACAGCCGGGCGTGCGCGGCCTCGCGCAGCGCGAGGAAGTGGCGCACCTCCTCAAGCGGCGCGTCGAGCCCGTCGGCGAACGCGGTGACGTTGGTCGGCAGCAGCACGGTGGCGGGCTCGGACAGCAGCGGGACGCCGACGTCGGTGGCGCCGAACACCTCCCGCGACAGGGTGCCGGCGGCCTGCCCCACCTGCATGCCGAACACGGCCGACCCGAGGCGGCGCATCATCTGCGCGGGATCGAACCCGCCGCCGAGCTCGCCGCCCAGGGCGCCGGCAGGCAGCCCCGCGAGACCCGGCACGCCCAGCGCGTCGGTGTCGCCGAGGTCCCCGGGGAGCTGGTCGCGCAGCACGGTGGCGAGGGCGTCGGCGACGGACGTCGCGACCGGCGCCACCAGGCGGTGCCAGGCGGGCAGCGTGGCCTCCACCCACTCCGACCGGCTCCACGCGTGCGCGCGGCCGCCGGCGGGCGGCAGGTCGGTCACCGCGTCGAGCCACAGCTCCGCGACCCCGAGCGCGTCGGTCGCGGCCTTCGCCTGGCCACCCGTGAGCGACGGGTCGCCCTCGGCGACGGCGACCTGCCGGGCGATGTCGTGGGCGACGTCGGTGTTCACCGGGCCGTCCCCGGACGCGGACAGGAGCCGCTGTACCTGGGCCAGGACGTGCTGCATGGTCGCCGGGTCGGGCGTGCCGGCGCCGGGCATGCCCGCGAGCGCGGCCGGGTCGATGCCCTGCGCGCGCATCTGGGCGAGGACCTCGTCGGTGCGGTCCCCGAAGAAGCCCTCCAGCATCGAGCGCAGCATGCGCTCGCGCTCCTCGGCACCCTCGGGGTCGTCGGGAAGGTTGCTCATGCGCGGGGCTCCTCGGCTGTGCGGTGGAGGGACGTCGGACGACGGCGGCCGTCTTCCGACTGGTTCACCGTAACCACCGACGACGTCCGGCCGGGCCGTGGAGTTCCGGCGGTTCGCTCTGGGCGCAGATCTCCCGGAGACCCTGAGGGGCGGGCCGGTGACCGGGCTGGTGACCGAGCTGGTGAGCGGGCGCCACGTCCAGGAACGTCGGCGATGATGTGCCGGTGACCTTCGACCGCGACATCCTCGCGCCCGACGACCCGTCGTCGCCCGACGAGGACACGCTCCCCGCCTCGCGCGCGTCGCGACGCAGCGTGACGCTCGGCGTCTCCCTGCTGGTGACGGCGCTCCTCGCCGCCGTCCTCCTGGTGCTCCCGACGCCCTACGCGATCCGTGCGCCGGGGCCGACCGAGGACACGCTCGGGCTGCAGGGCGCGGACGTGCAGGGCGGCGCGGGCGAGACGTCGAGCGGGGGCAAGAGCGCCACCGCGAAGCCGGTCGTGGAGATCGAGGGCGCGAAGACCTACGACGTCACGGGCGAGCTGCGTCTCACCACCGTGTCGGTGTACGGCGGGCCGGGCGGCGACGTCCTGCTGGGGGACGTGCTCTGGGGCTGGGGATCGCGCGAGCGCTCGGTGCAGCCGGTCGAGGCGATCTTCCCGCAGCAGACCACGCGGGAGCAGCAGCAGGAGGTCGGTCAGGCGCAGATGGCGGGGTCGGAGTCGGCCGCGACCGTGGCGGCGCTGACGGAGCTGGGGTACGAGGTGCCCGCGACGCTCACGGTGGCCGGCACGGTGCCCGACTCCGGCGCCGACGGCGTCGTCGAGCCGGGGGACGTGGTGCGCAGCATCGACGGGCAGGAGGTCACGACGCACCAGGACCTGCTCGCCGCCCTCGACGACGTGCCGGCGGGCGACGACGTGACGCTGGGCGTCGAGCGCGACGGCGAGGCGGAGGACCTCACGGTGACGACGTCGGAGGGGGACGGGCGCGCGGCGCTCGGCGTGCTCCTCGACCCGACGTACGACTATCCGGTCGACGTGACCATCCGGCCGGGCGACATCGGCGGGCCGAGCGCCGGCACGATGTTCGCGCTGGCGATCATCACGAAGATGACGCCCGACGACGAGCTGGACGGCGCCCACGTGGCGGGCACGGGCACGATGAGCGTCGACGGTCTCGTCGGGCCGATCGGCGGCATCCAGCAGAAGCTCTTCGGCGCGGTCGACGCCGGTGCGGACTGGTTCCTCGCCCCGGCGGGCAACTGCGACGAGGTCGTCGGGCACGTCCCGGACGGGCTGCAGGTGGTCCGGGTGGCCACCCTCGAGGACGCGCGGACGGCGATCGAGGCGATCGGCGCGGGGGAGGGCGCGGGCCTGCCGACGTGCTCGTGACCGGCCTGTGAAGGGCCGGTCGCCCACCCGCGGGCGAAGCGTGGGAACCTGAGGGATGACAGGGACGTTCCACACCAGAACGTCCGTCCGTCCCGAGCACGAGTGAGGTGCCCGCACCGTGTCCTTCGCTGCCCCACCCCGTCGACGACCAGGCGGCCCGCCCGCCAAGCGTCGCCGCAGCCCTCTGGCGATCACGCTGGTCGTGATCGCCGCGGTCGTCGTCGCGCTGCTGCTCCTCGCGCAGTTCTGGACCGAGATCATGTGGTTCGACGCGCTCGGCTTCGGCAACGTGATCTGGACGGAGTGGATCACCCGCGGCATCCTCTTCGTCGTCGGCTTCCTCGTGATGGCGGCCGCCGTCTTCTCGTCGTTCGCCGTCGCGTACCGGGTGCGCCCCGTCTACGCGCCGTCGACGCCCGAGCAGGCGACCCTGGACCAGTACCGGGAGGCCATCGAGCCCCTGCGTCGCGTCGTCACCATCGCCGGACCGGTCGTCGTCGGGTTCTTCGCCGGTGTCGCGGCGTCCGCGCAGTGGCGCAGCGTGCTCCTGGCGATCAACCCCTCCTCGTTCGGCGAGAAGGACCCCCAGTTCGGGATCGACCTCGGGTTCTACGTCTTCTCGCTGCCCGCGCTGCGGTTCGCGGTGAGCTTCCTCATGGCGGTCGTGATCATCGCCGGCATCGCCGCGCTGGTGACGCACTACCTGTACGGCGGGCTGCGTCTCGGGCCCGTGCCGGCGGGGACCCCGCGCACCACCCGCGCGTCCCGCGTGCACCTCGCCGTGCTGGGCTCCACGCTCATGCTGGTGATCGGTGCGAACTACTGGCTCGACCGGTACTCGCTGCTGACGGCGACGAACGGCGGCAGCACGGCGGCCACCTACAACGGGGCGTCCTACTCGGACGTGCACGCCGTCATCCCGTCGAAGGAGATCCTCACGGGTGTCGCGGTGCTCGTGGCGCTGCTGTTCGTCGTGGCGGCGGTCCGCGGCACGTGGCGTCTGCCGGCCATCGGCGTCGGCCTCATGGTCGTGTCGGCGATCGCGATCGGCGGCATCTACCCGGCCGTCGTGCAGCGCTTCCAGGTGAACCCCAACGCCCAGGAGCTCGAGGCCGACTACATCCAGCGCAACATCGACGCCACGCACGCGGCGTACGGGCTGGACGACATCGAGACCCAGCCCTACGACGCCACCACGGAGGCGGAGCAGGGCGCGCTGCGCGAGGACGCGGACACCACCGCGTCGGTGCGCCTGCTCGACCCGCAGATCGTCAGCCCGTCGTTCCGCCAGCTGCAGCAGAACAAGCAGTACTACAACTTCGCCGACAACCTGTCGGTGGACCGGTACGACATCGACGGCGAGTCCCGCGACACCGTGATCGCGGTGCGCGAGCTCAACCTCGACGGCCTGGGCGACGGCCAGCGCAACTGGGTGAACGACCACACGGTGTTCACCCACGGGTACGGCGTCGTCGCCGCGTACGGCAACCAGCCCGGACCGGACGGCCAGCCGGCCTTCTACGAGGGCGGCATCCCCACGCAGGGCGCGCTCACCGACAAGGGGTACGAGCCCCGCATCTACTTCAGCCCGTCCACGTCGGAGTACTCCATCGTGGGCGCGCCGGAGGACGCGACGCCGTGGGAGCTCGACTACCAGGCCGACGACGAGGAAGGCGGCCAGCAGGTCAACACCACCTTCCCCACCGAGGACGTGACCGCGGGCCCGTCGGTCGGCTCGTTCGGCAGCAAGCTCCTGTACGCGCTGAAGTTCGGCTCCCAGGAGATGCTCTTCTCCGAGCGGGTGAACGACGAGTCGCAGATCCTCTACGACCGCGACCCGATGACCCGCGTGCAGAAGGTCGCCCCGTGGCTGACCCTCGACCAGGGCATGTACCCGGCCGTCGTCGACGGGCGCGTCAAGTGGATCGTCGACGGGTACACCACGTCCGACGCGTACCCGTACTCGACCAGCCGTCCGATGCAGGAGGCGACGGCGGACTCTCTGACGCTCGCCGCCCAGGGCGTGCCGGTGGAGATGCCGCCGGAGGTCAACTACATCCGCAACTCGGTGAAGGCGACCGTCGACGCCTACGACGGCTCGGTGGACCTGTACGCCTGGGACACCGAGGACCCCGTCCTGAAAGCCTGGTCCGACGTGTTCCCGACGTCCGTCAAGCCGATGTCGGAGATCTCCGGCGACCTGATGAGCCACATCCGCTACCCCGAGGACATGTTCAAGGTCCAGCGCACGCTGCTGACGCAGTACCACGTCGAGGACGCGGGGCAGTTCTTCTCCGGCCAGGACTTCTGGGCGAACCCGGCGGACCCGGTGGCCAGCGGCGGCGCGAACGGCGCGAACGCCGCGAAGCAGCCCCCGTACTACATGTCGCTGCAGATGCCGGGGCAGCAGAGCTCGGCGTTCTCGTTGACCAGCACGTTCATCCCGGGCGGTAACACCGACCGCGAGATCCTCACGGGGTACCTGGCCGCCGACGGCAACGCCGGGTCGACCGCGGGCGAGGTGGCGGAAGGCTACGGGAAGCTACGGATGCTGGAGCTGCCCCGTGACTCGACGGTGCCCGGCCCGGGTCAGGTGCAGAACAACTTCGACTCGAACCCGACGATCTCCGAGCAGCTGAACATCCTGGAGCGCGGCTCCTCGAACGTCGTGCGGGGCAACCAGCTGACGCTGCCCGTCGGTGGTGGCCTGCTCTACGTGCAGCCGGTGTACATCCAGTCCGCCGGGGGCACGGCGTACCCGCTGCTGCGCCGCGTGCTCGTCGCGTTCGGCGACCAGACCGGGTACGCGGAGACGCTCGACGAGGCCCTGGACCAGGTGTTCGGCGGCGACTCGGGCGCGACGGCCGGCGACGCCGACGGCGAGGTCGAGTCCGAGGTGCCCACCGCGCCGGTCGACGGCGGCGACGGGGCCACGGAGCCGAGCACGGAGCCGAGCACGGAACCGAGCACGGAACCGAGCGGTGGCACCACGCCGTCGGGCGACGCGCAGTCGCGACTGAACGCCGCCCTTCAGGAGGCGAACGACGCGATGACCGCCAGCGACGAGGCGCTGAAGGCCGGCGACTTCACCGCGTACGGCGAGGCGCAGGACCGCCTGCAGCAGGCGATCGAGGACGCCGTCGCGGCGGAGAAGGAGATCGAGTCCGCCGGCTGACCGGCGGGTGGTGCGAGGCGCGGGGTCGTCGGTCCGTCGGGACCGGCGGCCCCGCCGTCGTCGGACGGGCGTCGTCGCAGGCCGGAGGCGGTCGCGGGTGTGACCTCGGTCCCATTCGCCCGATGCGATTTGATTCGTGCCCGGTGACGCCGTAATGTTCAGGGAGTCGACGCGGGGTGGAGCAGCTCGGTAGCTCGCTGGGCTCATAACCCAGAGGTCGCAGGTTCAAATCCTGCCCCCGCTACCACGGGATGTCGTCGACATCCACGAAGGCCCCGACCGGGTTCCGGTCGGGGCCTTCGTCATGTCCGGGCCACGCCCCCGGCACCACGCCCCCCGGTTCGTCGCCCTCGGGATGCGACCGAGCGAGGTCGTGGCCACGGTGGAGTCGCCGCGTGGAGACGACGCGCGGCGCCATGACCCGACGGACGGGCGTGATCGGGAGGAGCCGCAGGATGCCGCGACGAGACGCAGGGCCGAGCGTCAAGGACAAGGAGCTCTACGAGGAGCTGCGCGACGAGGGCAACAGCAAGGAGAAGTCGGCGCGGATCGCGAACGCCGCCGCGGCGCGCGGCCGGAAGAAGGTCGGTGCCAAGGGCGGGAAGTCCGGATCCTACGACGACTGGACGGTCACCGACCTGCGCAAGCGGGCGGCGGAGATCGGCATCGAGGGACGGTCGTCGATGCGCAAGGCGGAGCTCGTCGAGGCGCTGCGCTCGCACTGACCGCGCCGTGCCAGGGGCCCGTGCCGGGCGCATGATGGAAGGAGCCACCGCCGGGACGGCGGGCACCCGACGACGACGCGAGGAGGCGGCGATGAGAGCGACGGTGGGCGACCGGATCGTGGTGGCGTCCGGGGTGGTCGGCGGGGCGGTGCGCGACGGCGTCGTCGTCGGCTGCCCGCACGAGGACGGCTCGCCGCCCTATCAGGTGCGCTGGTCGGACACGGGCGAGGAGACGCTGGTCTTCCCCGGCGCCGACACCCTGGTGCAGCACGACGGCGGCGGGACGGAGCCGGCGCCGCCGCGGCGGTCGCCCGCGCGGGCGCTCACCTGGGACGTGCGGGTCTCGCTCGTGGAGTCGGCCGGGAGCACGACGGCGGAGGCGATGCTGACGCCGGGCCCGGACGTCGGCTCGTTGCGCGGCGTCGGGCACGCGCGCAAGGACCCGGGCGACCTGCAGGTCCCGGTCATCGGGGACGAGGTCGCCGCGGCGCGGGCCCTGCGACGGCTCGCGGACGCGTTGCTCGAGCAGGCGGAGCAGGACATCTCCGCGCAGACGGGGCACCAGGCGCACGTGCACCCGTGACCGCCCGGCCCGGGTCGGTCAGGCGAGCTGCGCGCGACGGTGGCGCAGGTGGTCGCGCTCGGCGCCGTGCCCGCACAGGGCCAGCGCCGCGTCGTAGGCCCGGCGGGCGCCGTCCGCGTCGCCCGCGCGGCGCAGGAGCTCCGCCCGCAGGGCGGGCAGCCGGTGCCCGGGCAGCGCCACCCCCGTGAGGGCGTCGAGGCCGGCGTGCGGCCCGGAGACCTCCGCCACGGCGACCGCGCGGTTGAGTCGCACGACCGGGGTGTCGGTCAGCGTCAGGAGCTCGTCGTAGCGGGCGAGGATGCGGTCCCAGGCGGTCGCGTCCGGGGTGCGGGCGATCGCGTGCTCGGCGGCCACGAGGGCCTGGAGCAGGTACGGCGTCGGGGGAGCGGTGGCGAGGGGCGTGAGCAGGTCGAGAGCCTCGGCGATCTCGCCCTGGTGCCACCGGGAGCGGTCCTGGTCCGGCAGCAGCACCAGGGCTCCGTCGCGCACCCGGGCGTCGCGGCGCGAGTGCTGGAGCAGCACGAGCGCGAGGAGGGCGTCGAGCTCGCGTGCCGCCACGCCGTCGTCTCCGGCGCCGTCGTCTCCGGCGCCGTCGTCCTGCGCGCCCCGCCCGCCCGCGGCGCTGCCCGGCGCGGGGAGGACGTCGCGCAGCACGCGGACGAGCCGCACCGCCTCGCCGGCGAGCTCGCCCCGCACGACGTCGTCCCCGCTGGTGGGCGCGTAGCCCGCGGTGAACGCGAGGTACGCGACGTCGGCCGCGACGCCGAGGCGGTCGGTGAGCTCCCGAGCGGACGGCAGCGCGAACCGCTCGCCCGCGAGCCTCTTGCGCGCCCGGGTCAGGCGTGCCGCCATCGTCGGCGTCGACTGGAGGAACAGGCGGGCGACGTCGGCGGTGGGCACGCCCAGCACCAGGCGCAGCGAGAGCGCCGCGGCCGCCTCGCGCGACAGCCGCGGGTGGGCGCACAGGAGCACCAGGCGCAGCCGCTCGTCGGTCAGGGGCTCGCCCGCGTCCGCCATCACCCGCTGCGCGCGGGTGGCCAGGTCGGCCTCCACCTCCAGCAGCGGCATCGATCGCGCCAGCACCCGTTCGGACCGGAGCCGGTCGAGCACCCGGCGCCGGGCGGCGGTGAGGAGCCAGGCGGGGCCGTTCGCCGGCACGCCGTCGCGCGGCCAGGTACGGGCCGCCGCCTCGAATGCGTCCGCGAGCCCGTCCTCCGCCAGGTCGAGGCGACGGAACCGCGCGACGAGCAGGGCCAGCAGCCGGCCCCACTCGTCGCGCATCAGGTCCTCGAGGGCTGCCACGGGCGTCCTTCCGGGGCCGGTCTACCCGGCCACGGCCGGCCGCAGCTCGACCGTGAGCTCGTCCGGGAGCAGCCGCGCGAGCTCGACGGCGGTGTCCAGGTCGGGCACGTCGACGACGTAGAAGCCGCCGAGCTGCTCGGCCGCCTCGGCGAAGGGGCCGTCGGTGACGGCGCGGTCGCCGCCCGCGCCCGGCCCGAGCGTGCGGGCGGCGGCGGGGTGGCCGAGGCCCTCGCCCGCGACGACCGCGCCCCGCTCGGCGACCGCGGAGTCGAACGCCTCCAACCGGGCGTAGAAGCGCTCGCGGTGCGCGTCGTCGGCGGCGCCCCAGATCTCGTAGTGGTCCGGTTGCGTGAGCAGGACGACGACCTTCATGCGCTGCCCTCCTCGTGGTCCACGGCGGCGCGCACCTCGACGACGCCGTCGGCGTCGCCGGACGACCCGGCGAGCGTCGCGCTGATCTGGAGCAGGTCGTCGAGGTCGTCCGACTCGACCAGGTAGAACCCGGACAGCTGCTCCGCCGTCTCGGCGAACGGCCCGTCGGTGACGACGACCCGCCCCGCGGCGTCGCGGCGCACCTGCTTGGTGGTGCGGGAGTGCGTGAGCTCGGCACCTCCGGTGACGCGGTGCCCGCGCTCGGCCAGCAGCCTGGCGAACTCCTCGTGCCTCGCGTAGACGGCGGCGCGCTCCTCGGCGCTCGCCCGTTCCCAGACGTCCTCGACGCCGGGCAGCAGTACGACGTACGTGGTCATGGTTTCATCGTCCTTCCTCGTGGCGGGTCGTACACCTGCTCGTGCACCTGGATGACGCGCGAGGACCGTGCAGTTCGACAACCCGGGGAAGATCGACAACCGCGACGAGGTTGCCCTGTGACGACCGCCATGCCGCACGGACCCGTGGTCGGCATAGGCTCGTCGGCGGCGTGACCCCTCCGTCTTCGTCGGTCCCCCCTCGTCGGAAAGGCTCCACCCGTGCGCACCTCCCGTCCTGTCCTCGCGGTCGCTCTCGCGTCGGCCGCCACGCTCGCGTTCGCCGGCTGCTCGTCGTCGGACGACGGCGGCGACGGTGCCCCCGCCGCGTCCGGCAGCGCCACCGACTGCACGCCCGAGGGCATGCAGACCCTCACCGACGGCACCCTGACCGTGGGCGCGAGCGACCCGTTCGAGCCCTGGTACGTGGGCGAGCCGAGCACCGGGGAGGGCTTCGAGTCCGCGCTCGTGTACGCCGTCGCGGACGAGCTCGGGTTCGCGAAGGAGGACGTCGAGTGGACGTCCGTGACCTTCGAGCAGATCATCAGCCCGGCCGTGAAGCCGTTCGACGTCGCCGCCTACCAGACGACGATCACCGACGAGCGCAAGAACGCCGTGGACTTCTCCAGCCCGTACCTCACCAGCCGGCAGGGCGTCATCGTGGCCGACGAGGGCGAGTTCTCCGAGGCCGCCACCCTGGCGGACCTCGAGGGCGCGAAGATCGGCGTCACCGCCTCGCAGACGTCGCTCGCCGTCGCCGACGCCGCGTGGGGCGACGACGTCGAGGTGACACCGTTCAACGCCGCCGGCGACGGCATGACCGCCCTGAGCTCGGGCACCATCGACGCCATGGTGATGGACGTCGACCAGGGCGTCGCCGCCTCGACCGTCTACTTCCCCGACACGCACGTGATCGGCACGCTGCCGCCCGTGGGCGAGCCGGAGCAGCTCGGGCTCGTGCTCGACAAGGGATCGTCGCTCACGGCGTGCGTCTCGGCCGCCGTCGACACGCTCGAGGAGAACGGCACGCTCGACGAGCTGCGCACCACCTGGCTCAAGTCGGACGACGTCACCGAGCTGTCCTGACGCCCGTGACCGGACCCGCGACGACGCCGACCGGCGGCTGGCAGCCGTCGGAGCGGGCACGCGCCCGCACGGCGTACCGGCGGGCGCAGCACCGCCGCGCGCTGCTGGTGGCAGGGGTCGCCACGGCCCTCGTGCTGGCCGCCGTCGTGTACGTGGTGACGACGGCGCCCGGCTGGGAGCGGGCGCGCGAGGCGTTCTTCTCCCCGGAGCGCGCCTGGGAGGTGCTGCCCGAGGTCGCGGCGGGGCTGTGGCTCAACCTGCGGGTGTGGGTCGTGGCGAGCGTGGTCGCGCTCGTCGTCGGGCTGCTGCTGGCCGTCGTGCGGACCTCGCGGGTGCCGGCGCTGTTCCCGCTGCGGATCTTCGCCGTCGCGTACGTGGACGTGTTCCGCGGCGTGCCGCTGCTGCTCGTGCTGCTGCTGGTGGGTTTCGGCCTGCCCGCCCTGCGCCTGCCGTGGCTGCCGGTGAGCGCCGCCTTCCTCGGCGGCCTGTCGATCGTCGTCTGCTACACGGCGTACCTCGCGGAGATCTTCCGCGCGGGCATCGAGGCGGTGCACCCGTCGCAGGTGGCGGCCGCCCGGTCGCTGGGTCTGACCCGCGGGCAGGCGGCGCGGCGCGTCGTGCTGCCGCAGGCGGTCCGCAACGTCACCGCGCCCGTGGCCAGCATGCTCGTGTCGCTGCAGAAGGACTCCGGCCTCATCTCGATCCTCGGCGCCGTCGACGCGATCCGCGCCGCGCAGATCGCGACCACCGGCGACTACAACTTCACGCCGTACGTTGTGGCGGGCCTGCTGTTCCTGGCGATCTCGATCCCGCTCACCCGGCTGGTCGACGCATGGTCCGCCCGCCAGGGCTGGCGCGGCGAGCTGCGCGGCGTCGCCGGTGCGGGGGTGGTGCGATGAGCGACATCGTCCCCGGGGCGCCGCTCCTGTCGCTGCGCGGCGTCCGCAAGTCCTTCGGCACCGGTGCCGACCGCAAGGTCGTGCTCGACGGCGTCGACCTCGACGTCGCCGCGGGGTCGTGCGTCGTCGTGGTCGGGTCGTCCGGGTCCGGCAAGTCCACGCTGCTGCGCGTCGTCGACCTGCTGGAGGAGGTCGACGACGGCCAGGTGCTGCTGGACGGCGAGGACGTCGCCGACCCCTGGGTGGACGCCGACGCCGTGCGCGCCCGCCTCGCGATGGTCTTCCAGCAGTACAACCTCTTCCCGCACCTGCGCGTGCTCGACAACGTGGCCCTGGCGCCGCGCGTCGTGCACAAGGTACCGCGGGCCGAGGCCGAGGCGGCCGCGCTGGCGATGCTCGAGCGCGTCGGCCTCGCGGACAAGGCGCGCGCGTACCCCGACCAGCTCTCGGGCGGGCAGCAGCAGCGCGCCGCCATCGCGCGTGCGCTCGTGAACGGGCCCGAGCTGCTCCTGCTCGACGAGGTGACGTCCGCCCTCGACCCCGAGCTGGTGGGGGAGGTGCTCGACCTCCTGCTCTCCCTGCGCAGCGAGGGCGTCGCCGGGCGGCCGACGACGATGCTCGTCGCCACGCACGAGATGGGCTTCGCCCGCGAGGTCGCCGACGAGGTCGTCTTCTTGCACGCCGGGCGCGTGCACGAGCGCGGAACGCCCGAGCAGGTGCTCCGGGAACCGCGGGAGGAGCGCACGCGCGAGTTCCTGCGGCGGCTGCGCTGACCCTCTGCCGCCCGGGCGCGGCGGGTCACTGCAGGCCGAAGCCGCCGTCCGTCGTCAGCACCTGCCCGACGACCCACGACCCGGGTGCGGAGACGAGCCAGCCGATGAGGCCCGCGGGGTCGGTCGGCTCGCCCCAGCGTCCGAACGGTGTGGCGGCACGGAGCGCCTCGAGCTCCGCAAGGGGGCGATCCGTGGACTCGGGGTCCAAGTATCCGGTGTTGACGGGGCCGGGGTTGACCGTGTTCAGGACGATGCCCAGGTCCAGCAGCTCGGCGGCGACGGTGGCGGTGACGCCCGCGAGCGCAGCCTTGGAGGCGGCGTAGGCCACTTCGCCGCGCATCGCGCCTTGTTGCTGGCCCGAGGTCATCCAGACGACCTTGGGTGCGGTGCGGGGGTCCGCCGGACCTGTCCGGGGCACACGTTCCCCCGGTCGGGCCCGGGGCGCGGTCGTCCGCTGCTGAGCCGCGAACCGGCGGGTGAGGAGCAGCGTGGAGCGGGTGTTCGTCTCCCAGAACGCGTCGAGGACGTCGGCGGACATGTCGAGGATCGACCCGTCGCCGCCACTGCGCGCGTGGTTGCACACGAGGACGTCGAGCGTGCCCGTCAGGTCCCGTGCGGCGTCGACGAGGGCGTCGATCTGCTCAGGGTCGCGGAGGTCTGCACCGGCGTCGCCGCTCACGGCCGAGCCGCGGAGTGCGCCGCGCACGCCGGCGCGCACCTCGTCGAGGTCGTCGCCACCCCAGGGCCGGTTCGCATCGTGCGGGGCGAAGTGGTGGATGAAGACGCTCGCCCCGAGCGCCGCGAGCTCGCGGGCCACGGCGTAGCCGATGCCCTTGCGCCGGGAGACCCCGGTGACGAGCGCGGTACGGCCGGCGAGCGGGAGGTCGTCGTGGTGCATGGTCGCACCTTAGTGACCTCGGTCCAGCCGAAATCGAGCCGGACGGCTCGGGGCGGCGGCGCCCGTGCGACCTACCCTGGGGCGTGCCGGGTCGAGGTGACCACCGGCGACCGTGGCGAAGGGGGCAATGATGCAGGGCACGTCGATCGGGTTCGTCGGCACGGGACCGATGGGGGCGCCGATGGCGCGGAACCTGCTGGCGGCGGGGTTCGACGTCGCGCTGTGGAACCGGACCGCCGCAAAGGCGGAGGCGGTCGCCGAGGGCGAGCCACGCGCGACGGTCGCGGCGACGCCGGCTGAGACGGCTCGGCCGGTGGTCGTCGTGATGCTGCCGGACCTGCCGCAGGTGCGGGACGTCGTCGACCGGCCGGACGGGCTTCGGGCGGGGTGGCGCGCGGCCGGGGTGGCGGACCCGGTACTGGTGGTGACGAGCACGGTGAGCCCGGTCGCGGTCACCGCGTGGGCGGAGCAGCTCGCGGCCGACGGGATCCGCCTGGTGGACGCGCCCGTGAGCGGCGGCGTCGAGGGCGCGGTGGCGGGCAGCCTGAGCATCATGGCGGGCGGCGCGGACGGCGACCTCGCCGCGGTCCGGCCGGTGCTGGACGCGATGGGCTCGACGGTGCGCCACCTCGGTCCGGTGGGCGCGGGCTCGCTCACCAAGACGTGCAACCAGATCGTCGTGGGCGGCACGCTCAACGCACTGGCCGAGGCGGTCGCCATCGCCCAGGCCGGTGGCCTGGACCTCGCCACCGTGCTGGAGGTGCTGGGCGCCGGGCTGGCCGGCTCGCAGGTGCTCACGGACAAGTCGCGGCGCTACCTCTCGGGCGACTACGCGGACGGCGCCGCGTGCCGCACCCAGCTCAAGGACCTCGAGTTCGGCCTCGCGGTGGGGCAGCAGCTCGGCGTCGACACGTCGCTGACGGCGGTCGCCCGCGACCGGTACCAGCGGATGGTCGACCGCGGCGACGCGGAGCTGGACCACAGCGCCGTCATCCGCGTCGTCGTCTGAGCCTGCCCACGACGCCGCCGGTCGGCGGACCTTGCACGACGGCGTGAACGCTCGTCGTATCAGCGCCGCGCTGGCACCCTCCGAGGTACATGGAGGGGACGACCATGAAGCGACTGGTGCTGTGCTGCGACGGGACGTGGAACCACGCCGTGAACTCGCAGGTGTCCAACATCGAGAAGATCGCGCGCTCCGTGCTGCGCTCCGGCGGGAGCGCGGACCCGGACGTCGAGCAGGTCGTCGGGTACGTGGCGGGCGTCGGCGCCCGCGGCTACCTGGTGGACCAGCTGCTCGGCGGCGCGTTCGGGTACGGGTTCACCCGCAACGTGGTGGACGGCTACCGATTCCTGACCATGAACTACGAGCCCGGTGACGAGATCGTCGTGCTCGGCTACTCCCGCGGGGCGTACACGGCGCGCAGCGTCGTGGGGATGCTGTCGCAGGTGGGCCTGCTGACCGTGGAGGCCCAGGACGACGGGCTGCTGTGCGAGGCGGAGCGCGTCTACCGCCTCAGGCCGCCGACGGCGCGCCGCGTCGCGCGGGCGAAGCGCACCGTGGCCCGCACCCGGCCCGGGTCGTGGCGCCGGCGCCGGGCGGAGGCCCTGCTGCGGCGGGGCGACGAGGTCCGCGCCGAGAAGCGGGCGTTCCGTGCGGAGCACGGGATCGAGGTCCCCGTCCGCTTCCTGGGCGTCTTCGACACGGTCGGCGCGCTCGGGGTCCCGGGCCCGTCACGCCGCAAGAACCGCTTCCACGACGTCTCCCTCTCGCCCGCGGTCCTCACCGCGCGGCAGGCGCTCGCGATCGACGAGCGCCGGCTGACCTTCGCGCCGTGCCTGTGGACCGTGCCCGACGGCGACCCGCCCGACCGGGTGCAGCAGGTGTGGTTCCCCGGCACCCACGGCGACGTCGGCGGCGGTGGCGCCCGCTGCGGCCTGTCGGACGTCGCGCTGCAGTGGATGGCCGCCGAGATGCGTGGCGTCGGCGTGCAGTTCGACGAGCACCGGCTCGCGCGCCAGCTCACTCCGCGAGCCGCCCTGGTCCTGGACCAGGCGCCCCCGTGGCCCTTCCGCATCCTCAACATGTTCACCCGTGTGCGGCCGCGCTACGCGACGGTCGACGGCCGCCTCGTCTTCCGCAGGGGCCTGCGGGTGCTCGCGCTGCCGGCCGCGACGTCGTCCCCGGCGGAGCTCACCACCGGTGCTTCGGCCCCGGACGTCGTGACCGCGGAGGTCGTGGGGGCCTGGCGCGACGGTGTGCGCCTGGCGGACACGGTGCTGCGGCACGTGCTGCGCGACGGCTACGCCGCCCTCGCCCCCAACCTCGGCTGGTGGATCACCGAGGCCGGAGGGGTGGAACGGGTCCCCGTCGAGCAGGTGGACGCCGCCCGCGGCGACCTGCGCCCCTTCGTGCTGCCCGGCAGCGACGCCATCGCGCCGCAGCTCGCGACCCCGCGGGAGCCTCGCGCCCTGCCCGCGGGTCGCTGACGGAGCCTGCTCAGGACGGTGCGGTCACTCGTCGTAGGTGTCCTTGACGACGAGCACCGGGACGGGGGAGTCCAGCAGCACCCGCTGCGTCGTCGTCCCGACGAGGAACGTGCCCGCGTTGGAGCGCTTGCGGGAGCCGAGGACGACGAGCGTCGCGCCGGAAGCCTCGGCGGCGTCGAGGATCGCGTCCGCGGGCTCGGTGCCCGAGGGCCGGCGGGTGACCGGCTGGACCTCGACGCTCGCGGCCGCCTCGGCGAGGAGTCCGTCGAGCGGGTCGCCGTCGGCGGGGTCGTCCGACCGTGCGAGGTGGACCACGTGCAGGGGGAGACCTCGCCGGGACGCCTCCGCGACCGCGGTCCGGACGGCCGCCTCACCGTGGGGCGACGGGTTGTAGGCCACGAGCACCGTCATGCGCACACTCTCGCACACGGAGGGAACCTCGCGCCGGTCCGGGCCGTTGACCCCACCAGCCGACGAAGGAGCAGCGCATCATGCAGTGTCCGCACGACCAGACCGTCCTCGTGATGTCCGAGCGCAAGGGGATCGAGATCGACTACTGCCCGCAGTGCAGGGGCGTGTGGCTCGACCGCGGCGAGCTCGACAAGCTCATCGAGCGCTCGCTGGAGTCGGAGATCGCCGCCGAGGCGCGCGGTCCCGTCCCGCCCGCTCCGGCGTCCGCGCCTGCCGGTGCGGCCTACCCGGCGCCGGGCTACGACGACCGCCGCTACGACGACCGCCGCTACGACGACCGCCGCTACGACGACAAGCGCTACGACGAGCGCCGCTACGACGACAAGCGGTACGACGACCGCGGGTACGACCCCCGCTACCGCAAGCGCAAGAAGAAGGAGTCGTTCCTCGGGGACCTGTTCGACTTCTGACCCTCGACGACGGCCGTCAGGCGGCGGCGAGCTGCTCGCGCACCTGCCGCTTGGCGCGGGTGAGCATGCCCGCCATGCCGTTGAGGCGCAGCGGGCTGACGGCGCGGGTGAGCCCGATCATCAGCGGGAAGTCGTCGGGGACGTCCAGCACCTGCTGCGCCGAGAGCCCGGACAGCCCCTGGGCGAGGATCGACGCGAACCCGCGCGTGGTGGGCGCCTCCTGCGGGGCGGTCGCGTAGAAGTGCACGACGTCGCCGTCGACCTCCGCGAACGCGCGCACGGGGGACTGGCACTCCTCCACCGCCTCGAGCAGGCCGGGCGCGCTCTCGTACCGCGGGGGCAGGCCCGGGAGCTCGCGGGAGAACTCGAGCAGGAGCTGCAGCCGGTCGCGCTCGGGCAGGGCGAGGAACTCCTCGCGGATCTCGGCGAGCGGCTCGGGCAGGGGGGCGGCGTCGGTCATGGACCCAGTCTCTCGTAGGGGGCCGGACACCGGTCGAGCCGGTCCGGACCGCGGAAGGGTCCGGACCGGCTCGAGCTCGGCGCCGTGGCTGGTCGGTGCGTCAGGCGGCCTGCTGCTGCCTGACGCTCGAGGGGACCTCGCCGGGCTCGGCGCCCGCGACGATCGGCACGCGCACGGCGTTGCCCCACTCGGTCCAGGAACCGTCGTAGTTGCGGACGTCGTCGATGCCGAGCAGGTAGCGCAGCGCGAACCAGGTGTGGCTGGAGCGCTCGCCGATGCGGCAGTAGGTGATCACCGAGTCGCCGGCGGTGAGGCCGAGGCCGCCCTCCTGGTAGATCGCCTCGAGCTCCGCGCGCGGCTTGTAGGTGCCGTCCTCGGCGACCGCGGTGGCCCAGGGGACGTTGCGGGCCGACGGGATGTGGCCGCCGCGCAGCACGCCCTCCTCCGGGTAGTCCGGGATGTGCAGACGCTCGCCGGAGAACTCCTGCGGGGAGCGGATGTCGACCAGCGGGCCGTTGCCGAGGTGGGCGAGGACGTCCTCCTTGAAGGCGCGGAACGTGGCGTCGTCGCGCTCGACGACGGGGTACTCGCCCCGGGCGGGGGAGGGCACGTCGGTGGTGAGCTCGCGGCCCTCGGCCACCCACAGGTTGCGGCCGCCGTCGAGCAGGCGGACGTCCTCGTGGCCGAACAGGGTGAAGACCCAGGCGGTGTAGGCGGCCCACCAGTTGTTCTTGTCGCCGTACAGCACGATCGTCGTGTCGCGGGAGATGCCGCGGCTCGCGAGCAGGTCGGCGAAGCCGGCGCCGTCGAGGTAGTCGCGCTCGACGGGCTGCAGCAGGTCGGTGTGCCAGTCGATCTTCACGGAGCCGGGGATGTGGCCGGTCTCGTAGAGGAGGACGTCCTCGTCGGACTCCACGACCACCAGGCCCGGGGTGTCGAGGTTCTCGGCGAGCCACGACGTCGTCACGAGGCGCTCGGGGTGCGCGTACTCGGCGAGGCGCGGCGTCGGGTCGGTGGGTGCGGGCATGGTTCCTCCATCTGTGCGGCGACACCGGACGCCGGCCGGCGCGGTGGGTCGTGGCCACTCGGGCCTGGGACACGCGGGTTCTGTGGACACTCTAGGAACTGCACCACCAGCAGCGACAGCCCGTGTCCATCATGTGGGACCACGATGCGAGACGGAGTTCATCGCGACGAAACACCCGCGATACGGAATTGTGATTCCAAAACGCTTGTGGCGTCGGTCACCGAGTGTTAGCGTCGCGGTTGCCTACGGCGGGCCCGGGCCGTGCGGACGTCGACGTCGACTCCCGCGCGGTGATCGACGAGATCGATCCGACACCGGCAGCTATCTACCAGGCGGCATGAAGGACAACTCGCCTGCAGCGACCCGCCGAGCGCCCGGTCTCCACCGGGTCCTCGAAGGGCCGACGGACCCGAGCACCCGGGGGCCGCTGCCCGAACCGTGGAGACTCACCATGGACCGCAATGCCGTGATCAACACCCAGGCACCCGGCACGGCCGTCGCTCCGGCCGTCCATCCGGCCGCAGCACACCTCGAGAAGGCCGTCTCCCTGGCCGTCTACAGCGTGGCGAACGCGGGCGGCCCCTTCGGAGCCGTCGTCGTCACCCGTGACGGCCGCGTCGTCGAGGGCAACAACCGCGTCACCCAGGACAACGACCCCACCGCGCACGCGGAGGTCACCGCCATCCGGCGCGCCTGCGCCGAGCTCGGCACGTTCGACCTGTCGGGGGCCGTCCTCTACTCGAGCTGCGAGCCGTGCCCCATGTGCCTCGCCTCCGCCCTGTGGGCGCGCGTGGACGCCGTCTACTTCGCCGCCGACCGCCACGACGCGGCCGCCGCGGGGTTCGACGACGCCGTGTTCTACGACTTCTTCGCCTCCCGGCTCCACGCCGCGCCCGAGACCCGGGCCGCGGCCGGGGTGATGACCGTGCGCCACGAGCGCACCGGCAGCGCCGTCGCGCCGTTCGACGCGTGGCGTGTCCTCGAGACCCGCGTCGACTACTGACGCGCGGGCCGGAAAGGACACAAGGACGTGACCATCCTGGGAACGCGGCGGGACACCGCCGAGAACGACAAGACGCCCTCCACCGGCGCCGGCCGCGGCGTGCTGGAGCGGCTGTTCAAGATCACCGAGCGAGGATCCACCACGGGACGCGAGATCCGTGGCGGGCTGGTGACCTTCTTCGCGATGGCGTACATCGTCATCCTCAACCCCCTCATCCTCGGCGGCACCAGCGCCGAGAACGCCCCCACCGACGTCGCGGGCGGCTGGCTCGCGACGGCCCAGGTGGGCGCCGTCACCGGCCTCGCCGCGGGCGTGCTGACCATCCTGTTCGGACTCGTCGCGAACCTGCCGTTCGCGCTCGCGGCCGGGCTGGGGATCAACTCGTTCCTCGCCGTGGCCGTGGTCGGCGACGTGACCTGGCCCGAGGCCATGGGCCTGGTGCTCATCAACGGCCTGCTGATCGTGCTGCTCGCCGTCACCGGCGCGCGGTCGGCGATCTTCAACGCCGTCCCGCGCCAGCTCAAGGCCGCGATCACCGTGGGCATCGGCCTGTTCATCGCCTTCATCGGCTTCGTCGACGCCGGCTTCGTCACCCCCACCGAGGGCGGCCCGCCGGTGCAGCTCGGCGACGGGGGGTCCATCACGACCGTCCCGACGATGATCTTCGTCCTCGGGCTGCTGCTCATGGGGATCCTCGTGGCGCGCAGGGTCAAGGGCGGCCTGCTCATCGGGCTCGTCGCGACCACGGTCGTGGCGATCGTCGTGGAGGCCGTGCTCCAGCTGGGCCCGGCCGGCGCCGACAACCCGGGCGGCTGGCACCTGTCGGTGCCCGCGCTGCCCGACTCGCTGGTCTCCGTCCCGGACCTGTCCCTGCTGGGCCAGTTCAGCTTCGGCGCCTTCGACCGCATCGGGGCGCTCGCGGCCACGATGCTCGTGTTCACCCTGTTCTTCACGAACTTCTTCGACGCGATGGGCACGATGACGGGGCTCGCCAAGCAGGGCGGGCTGGCCGACAAGGACGGGAACTTCCCGAGGATCAAGTCGGCGCTGGTCGTCGAGGGCGTGGGCGCCGTCGTCGGCGGCGCGACGTCGTCGTCGTCGAACACCGTGTTCGTCGACTCGGCGGCGGGCGTCGGCGAGGGGGCCCGCACCGGCCTGGCGTCGGTCGTGACGGGCGGCCTGTTCCTGGTCGCCATGTTCCTCACGCCCCTCACCGCCGTCGTGCCGATCGAGGTCGCCAGCGGCGCCCTCGTGGTGGTCGGCGCGATGATGATGCGGGAGATCAAGGAGATCGACCTGGGCGACTTCTCCGTCGCCCTGCCGGTCTTCCTCACGGTCGTGACGATGCCGTTGACGTACTCCATCGCCAACGGGATCGGGATCGGCTTCATCACGTGGGTGCTGCTGCGGTTCGCCTGCGGCAGGGCGCGCGAGGTGCACCCGCTGCTGTGGGTGGTCGCCGCGGGCTTCCTCGTGTACTTCGTGCGCGGCCCGCTCTCGGCGGCGATCGGCGCCTGACGACGATGTCGGTCGGGGCTGCCGTGGCCCGGCAAGCCCGACCAACAGGGAGGGGAACCCGAGAGGCTCCCCCCCGCTGGCCAACTCTCCCCCTGGCTCGTGCCCGGCGC
>NZ_JBHVSQ010000003.1:146718-187230 GCF_042885055.1 Isoptericola sp. NPDC058082
TGGGTTCGGCTTGGTTGCTCTTTTTCTCGGGGCGTCGTTCGGTAGAGAATGTTTGGTGTCGCCTCCCCCCCCGCCGAGCGCTCCCCCCCGACGGGGAGGGACCCCTGAGATGCTCACCCTGGCTGACCAGCTCGCCGCGTGGCTCGTGCCCGGCGCGGTGCCGTTCGCCGTCGCGACCGTCGTCGGCGCGTCCGGCTCGGTGCCGCGGCCGGTCGGCACCGCGATGGCCGTGCGCGCCGACGGCGCCGTGATCGGCAGCCTCTCCGGCGGCTGCGTGGAGGCGGCCGTGCACGCGGCCGCGCTCGACGCGATCGCCGTCGGCGAGTGCCACCGCGAGACCTTCGGATACTCCGACGACGACGCGTTCGCCGTCGGGCTCACGTGCGGCGGCAGCCTCGAGGTGCACGTGCAGCCCGTGCGCCCTGGCGACGAGGGCGACCCCGCCGCCGTCGCCCTCGCCCGCCTGGCTGGCGCCGGCGGCGACTCCGCCGCGCTCGTGCGCCGGCTCGACGTCGCGCGCCCGACCGCCGTCCTCCTGCGGGACCTGTCAGGGCCAGAGGGCGGTATGCCCGGCGCCGGCCCTGACAGCTCGCTACGAGGGCTGGTCGACGACGGCGCGCTGCCGGCCGTGTCCGCCCAGGTCGCGGCCGTGCTGCGGGCGGGTGGCGCCGCGGCCGTCCACGCGGCGCCCGGCGTGCCCGACGGCGCGTGCGACGACGGCGCCCCGGAGGAGCCCGTGACGCTGCTCGTCGAGACCCGGCTCCCGCCGCCGCGCTTCGTCGTCGTCGGCGCCAACGACTTCGCGGGCGCGCTCGTGCGTGCCGTGCACCTGCTCGGGTACCGCGTGACGCTCGTCGACGCCCGCGAGGTGTTCGCCGCGCCCCGCCGGTTCCCGCAGGCGGACGAGGTGGTCGTGGACTGGCCGGACCGCTACCTCGCCGCCGAGGCCGCGGCCGGGCGGCTCGACGCCCGCACCGCGGTCGCCGTCCTCACCCACGACGTGAAGTTCGACGTCCCGACCCTGCGGCTCGCGCTCGGGCTGCCGCTCGCGTACGTGGGGGCGATGGGCTCGCGCCGCTCGCACTCCCAGCGGCTGCAGGCCCTGCGCGACGAGGGCGTCACGCCCGACCGGCTGGCGCGGCTGCGCTCGCCGATCGGGCTCGACCTCGGCGCCGTGACGCCGGAGGAGGTGGCCGTGTCGGTCGTCGCCGAGCTCGTCGCGGTGCGCTACGGGCGGGACGCCGCCGTCCCTCTCAGCCGCACGGACGGGCCGCTGCACGCGGCCGGCGGCACCACCCCCGGCACGACCCGGAGCAAGGAGCACCCCCGGTGGACATGAACACCGTCACCGACCTGGTCCCCACCGCCGACCCCGCCGACTGGCGCGAGGGCGACGCGTGGCTGGCGGGCGGCACCGTCCTGTTCTCGTACGGCAGCCAGACGCTGCGCCGCCTGCTCGACCTCACGAGCGCCGGCTGGCCGGCGCTCACGGTGACCGACGACGGGCTGGAGATCGCCGCGACCTGCACGGTCGCCGAGCTGTACGCCTTCCCGGCGGCCGCGGCGTCGGCCCCGGTGCGCGCCGCGTGGCCCGCGCTCGCCCTCGTGCGCCCGTGCTGCGACGCGTTCGTCGCGTCGTTCAAGATCTGGAACACGTCGACGGTCGGCGGGAACGTCGTGACGTCGTTGCCCGCGGGGCCGATGACGTCGCTCACCGCGGCCCTGGACGGCGTCGCCGAGGTGTGGGGGCCGGGCGGGGCGCGGCGCACCGAGCCCGTGGCCGAGCTGGTCACCGGCGAGATGCGCAACACCCTGGCACCGGCCGAGCTGCTGCGCGCGATCCGGCTCCCGGCCGCCGCGCTGCGCGCCCGCACCGCTTTCCGGCGGCTGTCGCTGTCGAACCTCGGCCGCTCCGGCGTGCTGCTGATCGGCCGGCTCGACGCGCCCGATGACGGCGGCGCGCTCGTCATCACCGTGACCGCGTCGACCCGCCGGCCGGTCCGGCTGCGGTTCCCCGCCGGCACGCACCCCGACGCCGCGGGACTGGCCGCCGCGATCGACGCCGCCATCCCGTCCGACCTCTACCACGACGACATCCACGGCCTCCCGGCCTGGCGTCGTGACATGACCTACCGGCTCGCGGAGGAGATCCGCGCCGAACTGACCGACGGAGGCCGGCGATGACCGACGCGACCACCCGCCCCACGACCCTCTCCCCGGGCGCCTCGCCCGTGCTCCGGGTGGACGGCCGCGACGTGGACGCCGTGCCGCGCGCCGGCCAGTGCCTGCGCACGTTCCTGCGGGAGCAGGGCTCGCTCGGCGTGAAGAAGGGCTGCGACGGCGGCGACTGCGGCGCGTGCACCGTGCACGTCGACGGGCTGCCCGTGCACAGCTGCGTGTACCCCGCGCGGCGCGCGGCCGGGCGCGAGGTGACCACGATCGCCGGGCTCGCGGCCACGGCCGAGGAGCCCACCGCGGAGGGCCTGCACCCGGTGCAGCAGCAGTTCCACGACGCGCAGGGCTTCCAGTGCGGCTTCTGCACGGCGGGCATGATCATGACGGCCGCCACCTTCGACGACGACCAGCGCGCGAACCTGCCCCGCAACCTCAAGGGCAACCTGTGCCGGTGCACGGGCTACCGGGCGGTCGCCGACGCGGTGCTCGGCGACGACGCGTGCGGCACGGCCCACCCGGCCGGGGCCGCGCCCTGCGACCACGCCCACGACGGGTGGACGCCGCAGCGCTCCCGCGGCGTCGGGGACCGGCCGGCCGGCTCCGCCGCGTCGGGCACTGCGTTCGGCACCTCGGAGCCCGCCCCCGCGAGCCGCGGCGTGGTGACCGGCCAGGTGCGCTACACGCTCGACGTCGACCCGGAGGCGTACCCGGGCCTGCTGCACCTCAAGCTGGCGCGGTCGCCGCACGCGCACGCGCGCATCCTGTCGGTCGACGCCTCCGACGCGCTCGCCGTGCCCGGCGTGCGGGCCGTGCTCACGCACGAGGACGCGCCGTCCGCCCGGTTCAGCACGGCCCAGCACGAGCTGTGGACCGACGACCCGGATGACACCCGGGTCCTCGACGACGTCGTGCGGTACGTCGGGCAGCGGGTGGCCGCCGTCGTCGCGGACTCGGTGGCCGCGGCGGAGGAGGGCGTGCGCCGGCTGCGCGTCGAGTACGACGTGCTGCCGGCGCTGATCGACCCGGAGCAGGCGATGGCGCCCGGGGCCCCGCTCGTGCACCCGGACCTGGACGCCGTCACCGCGCGCGTGTCGCGGCCGGGCGCCAACGTCGTCGCCGAGCTGCACAGCGAGCTGGGCGACGTCGAGGCGGGCCTCGCGGAGGCCGACGTCGTGCACGAGGCGATGTACCGCACCCAGCGCGTGCAGAACGCGGCGCTCGAGACGCACGCCGCGATCGCGTCCTTCGACGACGACGGCCGCCTGGTCGTGCGGTCCTCCACCCAGGTGCCGTTCCTCGCGCGCCGCCACCTCGCGCGCGTGCTGGACCTGCCCATGGACCGCGTGCGCGTGGTGTGCGAGCGCGTGGGCGGAGGCTTCGGCGGCAAGCAGGAGGTGCTCGTCGAGGACGTCGCCGGGCTCGCGGCCCTGAAGCTCGGACGCCCCGTGCAGCTGGAGCTCACGCGCACGGACACGTTCGTCGGCACGACGACGCGGCACCCGTTCCGCATCAAGGTCCGTGCCGGCGCGCGCCGCGACGGGACGCTGACCGCGCTGCACCTGGACGTGCTGAGCAACACGGGCGCGTACGGCAACCACGGGCCGGGCGTGATGTTCCACGGCTGCGGCGAGTCGATCGCCGTCTACTCCTGCGCGAACAAGAAGGTCGACGCGCACTGCGTCTACACGCACACGCTGCCCGCAGGCGCCTTTCGTGGGTACGGGCTGAGCCAGATGATCTTCGCCGTCGAGTCGGCGATGGACGAGCTGGCCCGGCAGCTGGGCATGGACCCGCTGGAGCTGCGGCGCCGCAACGTGGTTCGCCCGGGCGTGCCGATGCTGTCCACCGCGCCCGAGCCCGAGGAGGACGTGCTGTACGGCAGCTACGGCCTCGACCAGTGCATCGAGCTGGCCGACGACGCGCTGGCCCGCGGTCGCGCGCGCGACGTCGCGGCGTACGGTGCTGACCCCGCCGACCCGGCCCGCCCGTGGCTCGGGGCGGAGTGGGGCGTCGGCGAGGGCGCGGCCCTGTCGATGATCGACACCGTGCCGCCGCGCGGCCACGTGTCGCACGCCCGCGCCCGGCTGCGCCCCGACGGCGTGGTGGAGGCCGAGGTCGGCACCGCCGAGTTCGGCAACGGCACCACGACCGTGCACGCGCAGCTCGTGGCCAGCGCGCTGGGGCAGCGGGCGGCCGACGTCGTCGTCCGGCAGTCCGACACCGACCTGGTCGACCACGACACCGGCGCCTTCGGGTCCACCGGCACGGTGGTGGCGGGCAAGGCGTCGCTCGCGGCGGCGACCGAGCTCGCCGAGCGCGTGCGGGTGGTGGCGTCGTCGCTCACGGGCACGCCGTCGGCAGACTGCACGCTGGTGCCCGGCGGGGTCGAGTACGGCGGCGGCTCGGTGGTGCCGCTGGCCGAGGTGGCGCGCCATGCCCGGGCCGCGGGCGTGCGGCTCGAGGCCGAGGGACGCTGGGGCGGCACGCCGCGGTCCGTCGCGTTCAACGTGCACGGCTTCCGCGTGGCCGTGCACCGCGGCACCGGCGAGATCCGCATCCTGCAGAGCGTCCAGGCCGCCGACGCCGGGGAGGTCGTCAACCCGCGCCAGTGCCGCGGCCAGGTGGAGGGTGGCATCGCCCAGGCGCTCGGTGCCGCGCTCTACGAAGACGTCGTGATCGACGACACGGGCCGCGTCACGACCGACATCTTCCGCCAGTACCACCTGCCCACCTTCGCGGACGTGCCGCGCAGCGAGGTGTACTTCGCCGAGACCTCGGACTCCACCGGGCCGATGGGGGCGAAGTCCATGAGCGAGAGCCCGTTCAACCCCGTCGCCCCGGCGCTCGCGAACGCGCTGCGCGCTGCGACCGGGGTGCGGTTCACCGAGCTGCCGCTCGCGCGCGACAAGGTCTACCTGGGCATCAAGGCGGCCGCGGCGTCGTGACCGCCGGGGCCTTGTGGACGGTCAGGCGAGCAGGTCGAGGTCGGCCTCGGTGTCGACGTCGCGCCCGTCGCCGGGGTGCGTGACGACGTCGATCAGGTCGGCGTGCGCGCGCAGGAACGCGCGCGCCCCGGCGTCGCCGACGGCGCTCGCGGCGGCCGGCCCGGCGAGCGCGGCGTCGAGGACGAGCGGGTGCGACCAGCGCGGCCGGTCCCGGTCGGGAGCGTCGGCCCAGCGCGACGCGGTGACGTGGCCGGGGCGGTGCGCGGCCAGCAGGCGCGCGACGTCGTCGGGCGTCACGCCCGGCTGGTCCACGTGCGCGACGACGAGCCGCGCCGGCGGCACGCCGTCCCGCGGCTCCAGCGCGGCCGCGACGCCGGCACGCAGGGACGAGGCCATGCCCGTGGCCCAGCCGGGGTTGAGCACGACGCGGACCCCGGGGCCGTCGAGCGACGCCGCGGCACGCACGCGCTCCGCCCCCGCGCCGAGCACGACGACGACCGCGTCGCACCCGCCGGCGAGCAGGACAGCCGTGACGTGCTCGACGAGCGGGCGGCCGCGATGGGGCAGGAGCGCCTTGGGGCCGCGTCCCAGTCGGGTCCCCGCGCCGGCCGCGAGGAGCACCGCGACGTCGGAGGTCCGGTCCGGGAGCAGAGGCGCGGCAGGCACCCGGCCAGGATAGGTCGCGGGCGGGTGCGCTCGGGCGCCGCCGGGCCGACCCGCGGCGACCTGGGGATTTTGCCGGGACTTGGCCCCGTCATCGGCGGCGGCAGACACCGCTATGCTCAGCGCGGCCCAGCGGCCGCGCGACTCGAACTTCCCCGACCCGCACGACACCGAAGGATTCCGGATGAGCTTCTTGGAGAAGCTGCGTGGACAGCTGATCGACATCGTCGAGTTCCTCGACGAGAGCCGGGACACGATCGTCTGGCGCTTCCCCCGCCAGGGCAACGAGATCAAGAACCAGGCCAGGCTGGTCGTGCGCGAGGGGCAGGCGGCGGTGTTCGTCAGCGAGGGCCGCCTCGCCGACGTCTTCGGCCCGGGCACGTACACGCTGGAGACGAAGAACCTGCCGATCCTGTCCACGCTCCAGGGCTGGAAGCACGGGTTCAGCTCGCCGTTCAAGGCGGAGGTCTACTTCGTCGCGACCCGCCAGTTCACGGACCTCACCTGGGGCACGCAGAACCCGGTGATCCTGCGCGACCCCGAGCTCGGGGCGGTCCGTGTCCGCGCCTTCGGCACCTACGCGCTGCGGGTGGTGGACCCCGCCGCGCTCCTGCGGCAGCTCGTGGGCACCGACCCGCAGTTCCGCACGGACGAGATCGGCGACTACTTCCGCAGCCTCGTCGTGGGCCGGCTCGGCCCGGCGCTGGCCGAGGCGGGCGTCGCCGTGATCGACCTCGCCGCGAACCAGCGCGAGATCGCCGGCCGCCTGGCGGACCAGCTCTCCGAGGACCTGACGGAGTACGGCGTCGCCGTGCCGCGGTTCGTCCTCGAGAACGTCTCGTTCCCGCCGGAGGTCGAGGCGGCGCTCGACAAGCGGACCCGGATGGCCGTCGTCGGTGACCTGGACCAGTACACGAAGTTCCAGGCGGCGGCGGCGATCGAGACCGCCGCCGCCAACCCGGGCGGGGCCGGCGAGGGCCTCGGCTCGGGGATGGGCGTGGGGATGGGCCTGGCGATGGGGCAGCAGATGGCCCAGGCGCTGGCGCCGTCGGCGCCGCCCGCGGCGGCCGCGCCGCCGCCCGCGGGCCCGCCGCCCCTGCCGGTCGCCGAGTCCCCGTGGTTCTGGTCGGCCGCCGGGTCGCAGGCCGGCCCGGGCACCGCGGCGGACCTCGCCGCGCTCGTGGGTACCGGCGACCTCACGCGCGAGACCCTCGTGTGGCAGCAGGGCATGGCCGCGTGGACGCCGGCCGGGCAGGTGCCCGTGCTCGCCCCGCTCCTCGCGGCGACACCGCCCCCGCTGCCGCCGCAGGCGGGGCCGTCGAGCGGGACCGGGGGCCGGTCGTGAGCGACGTGCGGGACGACCTCGTGCGCACGCGCTGCGACGCGTGCGGTTCCCAGCTCGCCTACGTGCCCGGCACGCAGCACTTGCGGTGCGGGGCGTGCGGCGGTGAGGTGGAGATCGTCCACGCGGCGGGCGACGCCGTCGACGAGCACTCGTTCGACGCGTGGGCCGCCGCGCAGGACGCGACGCGCGCGGGCCTCCTGGAGGACCGCCTGCTCACGTGCGACGGGTGCGGCGCGACGACGCGCGGCACGGACCTGTCCGCGGCCTGCCGCTTCTGCGGCGGCCACCTCGTCGCGGTCGCGGAGGCGGACGGGCTCGTGCAGCCGGAAGCGGTCGTCCCGTTCGGCGTGGAGCAGGCGCGGGCACGCGAGGCGTTCCGCCGGTGGGTGCGCTCGCGACCGTTCGCGCCGAGCGAGCTCAAGAAGGTCGGCGACACGGAGTCGCTGCACGGCTCGTACGTGCCCCACTGGACCTTCGACGCCGAGACGTCGTCGTCGTACACGGGTCAGCGCGGCGACGAGTACCACGTCACCGTGAAGGACGGCGACGAGGAGCGCCAGGAGCGGCGGGTGAGCTGGACGCCGGTCTCGGGCCGGGTCGAGCGGTCCTTCGACGACGTCCTGGTCCCGGCCTCGTCCCAGGTGTCCGAGACCGATCTGCGCCGGCTCGGGCCGTGGGCGCTGGAGGACGCCGTGCCGTTCCGGGCGGAGTACCTGGCCGGGTACTCCGCGGCGCGGTACGAGGTGGAGCCCGCCGCCGGCCTCGAGCGGGCCAAGGCGACGATGGCGAAGGCCATCACGGCCGACGTCCGGCGGGACATCGGTGGCGACGAGCAGCGGGTCGGCTCGGTGGCGACGGCGTACACCGACGTGATGTTCAAGCTGGTCCTGCTCCCGCTGTGGATCGCGACCTACGTGTACGCGGGCCGGCAGTGGCAGGTCATGGTCAACGCGAACACGGGGCAGGTGGTCGGGAGGCGGCCGTTCAGCGCGGTGAAGATCACGGTCGCCGTGCTCGTCGTGCTCCTCGTCGTCGTCGCGCTGGTGCTCTGGTACGTGACCTCGCGGACGTGAGGCTCAGGCGTCCCGGCGCGCGTCGTACGCCCGCTGGGCCGCGCTGACCTCGTCGACCGAGCCCTCGAGGACGTCGAGGAGCCCGACGAGCCGGTCGGCGACGCGGCGGCCGAGGTCGGTGAGCGAGTACTCGACGTGCGGGGGGATGGTCGTGCGGACCTCCCGGGCGACCATGCCGTCGCGCTCGAGCGTCTGCAGCGTCTGGGCCAGCATCTTCTCGCTCACACCGTCGATCCGACGGCGCAGCGCGTTGAAGCGCACGGCGCCGTCGCGCAGCCCGGCCACGGTCAGGACGCCCCAGCGGCCGGTGACCGCCTCGAGCGCCTGGCGCGAGGTGCAGCCGCGGGAGAACACGTCGGCGATCATCGCGTCGGTCGGGCCCGGGGCGACGTCGTCGCTGCGGACGCCGTCGAGAGCGGCTGCGGGGGAGTCGGTGGTCACCCGCCCAGGATACGGCGCGGCGCGGAGGCGGGCACTGTGACGATCACCGCACCTGCGGTGGGTTGGCACTTACGAAAAGTAAGTGCATGCTGGCGGGGTCGGCCCGGCACGGGCCGGCCGCGATCCCGACCTGAGCCTGCCTCCGAAGGAGCATCACCATGACCATCGCCGTCACCGGTACCAGCGGCCACCTGGGCCGCCTCGTCGTCGAGTCCCTCCTCGCCCGGGGCGCCGCGCCCGCCGACGTCGTGGCCCTCGCCCGCTCGACGGCGAAGGTCGCCGACCTCGCGGGGCCGGACGGGCCCGGCGTCGTGGTCCGCGAGGCCGACTACGACCGCCCCGAGACCCTGGTCCCCGCACTCGACGGCGTCGAGGTGCTGGTGCTCGTCTCCGGCTCCGAGGTCGGCCGCCGGGTGCCGCAGCACCAGGCCGTGATCGAGGCGGCCAAGGGCGCCGGCGTCCGCCGCGTCGTCTACACGAGCGCCCCGCACGCCGACACCTCGCCCCTGATCCTCGCCCCCGAGCACAAGGCGACCGAGGAGCTGCTCGCGGCCTCGGGCCTGTCCACCACGGTGCTCCGCAACGGCTGGTACACCGAGAACTACCTCGGCGACGTGCAGCAGGCGCGCGAGTCGGGCGAGATCGCGCGCAGCGTCGGGGACGGCCGCGTCGCCAGCGCGAGCCGCGCGGACTACGCCGAGGCCGCGGCCGTCGTCGCCCTCGACGCGCGCCGTGACGGCGCCCACGACGGCGCCGTGTACGAGCTGTCCGGGGACGTGGCGTGGGACTTCGACGAGCTCGCCGCCGCGGCCGCCGAGATCGTCGGCCGGCCCGTGACGTACCGGCGGCTCACCGCCGACGAGCACCGCGAGCAGCTGCTCGCGGCAGGCCTGGACGAGGGCACCGCCGGGTTCGTCGTCGCCCTCGACGGCGACACGCGCGCGGGCCTGCTCGCCGAGACGTCGGGCGACCTCGCCCGCCTGATCGGTCGCCCCACCACGCCGCTCCTCGACGGGCTGCGCCAGGGCCTGGAGGCCTGACCCGGCGGTCGGCGACCGGGGCGCGGCACCCGCACCCCGCGGACGTGTCCGTGCCCCGGGCGCGAGACTCCCTACACTCGCCCGGTGCGTCGTGTGCTGAGCCGTTGGGTGGACCCGTTCGTCGTCACGCTGGTCGTGGTGATGGTGCTGGGGCTGGTGGTGCCCGTCGGCCCGGGCGTGCAGCAGGTCGTCGACGTCGCGGCCGACGTCGCGGTGACGATCCTGTTCCTCGTCTACGGCGCGCGCCTCTCGACCCGTGAGGTGTGGGCGGGCCTGCGCAACTGGCGCCTGCAGGGCGGCATCCTCGTCGCCACGTACGTGCTCTTCCCGGTGCTCGGGCTCGTCGTCGCGTGGGCGATCGCCCCGCTGGTCGGCGCTCCGCTCGCCGCCGGGATGCTCTACCTGTCCCTGCTGCCGTCCACGGTGCAGTCGTCGGTGGCGTTCACGTCCGTGGCGCGCGGCAACGTGGCGGGCGCGATCTGCGGGGCCACGGTGTCGAACGTGCTCGGCATGGTGCTCACGCCGCTGCTGGTGCTGTGGCTCATGACCGACGCGGAGGGCGGGAGCGCCACCGCCGGCCACGGCCTCGACGGGCTGCAGACGGTGCTGCTCCAGCTGCTGCTCCCGTTCGTCGTGGGCCAGCTGCTGCAGCCCTGGGTGGGCGACCGGCTCCGCGCGCGGCGCTGGCTCACCCTGTCGGTCGACCGCGGCACCATCCTCGTCGTGGTGTTCTCCGCCGTGGCGGCGGCGAGCTCCGCGGGCGTGTGGGCCGGCATCTCCGGCTGGGCGATCGTGGCGCTGCTGGTGGTCAGCGGCGTGTTCCTCGCGATCATGCTGGGCCTCACGTGGTGGGGCGGGGCGGCCCTCAAGCTGCCCGCCGAGGACCGGATCGCGCTGCTCATGTGCGGGTCCAAGAAGTCCCTCGCCACCGGCCTGCCCATGGCCAGCGTGCTGTTCCCCGTCGCCGCGGCGGGCGTGATCGCGGTCCCGGTGATCATCTTCCACCAGCTCCAGCTCGTGGTGTGCGCCGTGCTCGCGCGCCGTCTCGCGCTGCGCGACTGAGCGGCGCCGGCGGGGCTGCGAGCATCCTGGCCCCGCGTCTAGCGTCGAGGGCATGACGAAGGGCGACGACGGCGAGCGGTGGTCGCAGGACGTGACCGAGCACTCCGACGCGCTCGACCTCGAGGACGACGTCTTCACCTGGGACGACCCGGCGCGCATCGCGGCATCCCTGAAGCGGTCGGCCGAGGCGAGCGACCGGCGCAAGGGCTCGGCGTACCGCTCGGCCATGTCGATGCTGACGTTCTACGTCAACCGCGCCGGGAAGAACCTCCCCGCCGCGCAGCGCGACGTCCTCGAGCGCGCGAAGGACGAGCTGCGCAAGACGTTCGGGCGCGCCTGACCCCGCCTCGGCCGAACGCGACCCCGGTGAGCTCCTCGGCATCGCCCACGGCCACCTTGGTCGGGGTGAGGTCGTGCGCGCTGCGTGCCATGGGCACCACGCTGCCCACGGCTCGGGGGTGATCCAGGGTCCGGCGATCCGTGGCCGGGCCGTCCGCCCCCTAGACTGGCGGCGCCCGGACGACGACGTCGGGAGGTCGCGATGCAAGGGGACAGCTTCTCCGCGGGGCACGGCCCGCGCGGGGTCGGGGTGCGTCGTGACCCGCGCACCGTGCGCGCCGCGTACGAACGCTTCCTCGGCACGGGCGAGCCGCCCGGCGGCATCGACCCCGTCGTCGCCGACTCCTGGCGCCGCTCCCTGCGCAACGGCGTCGACCCGGACACCCCGCACCCGCAGGTCGCGCTGGCCGACGCCGAGCTCGCCGCCTACCGCGCCGCCCACCCGCTCGCCGCCGTCATGCCGGTCGTGCGGGAGCTCGTCGTCGACGGCGCGGCGGACGACGGCCTGGTCGTCGCCGTCTCCGACGAGATCGGCCGCCTGCTCTGGGTGGAGGGGAACCGTCGCCTCCGCGGCGCGGTCGACCGCGTGGGCTTCGTCGAGGGCGCCGTGTGGGGCGAGGAGAGCGTGGGCACCAACGCGCCGGGCACGGCGCTCGCGACCCGCAGGGCGGTCCAGGTGATCGGCGCCGAGCACTTCTCCCGACCCGTGCAGGAGCTCAGCTGCGCCGCCGCGCCCATCCGCGACCCCGCCACGGGCCGGGTGCTCGGCGTCCTCGACGTCACGGGACGGCGGGCCGCGGCGACGCACGTCGTGCTGTCGCTCGTGCGGGCCACCGTCGCGACCGTGGAGCGCGAGCTCGCGACCCGCGCCGCCGCGGCCGCGCACCCGGCAGGCGTCGGCCCCGTCGACCTCCGCGTGCTCGGGCGGCCCGTGCTGCGGACGCCCGCAGGGGAGCGGTCGTTGTCGCTGCGGCACGCCGAGATCCTGCTGCTGCTCGCGGAGCACCCGTCGGGCCTCGCCGCCGACGAGCTCGCCGTGCTGCTGCACCCCGGGGAACTCTCCGACGTCACCGTGCGGGCCGAGGTCTCCCGGCTGCGGCACGTCGTCGGCGCGCTGCTGGCCGGGTCGCGGCCGTACCGGCTCGCCCGCCCCCTGCGCACCGACGCGGGCGACGTGCGCGCGGCCCTCGCCGACGGCGACGCGCGCGCCGCCGTCGACGCCTACGCGCCACTGCTGCCGCGGTCCGTGGCCCCGGGCGTCGAGCGCCTGCGCGCCGAGCTCTCGGCCGAGGTCCGTGCCGCCGTCCTGGCCGCCGGCGACCCGGACGCCCTGGACGCGTGGGTGCGCGGTGCCGACGGCGCCGACGACCACGCCGCCTGGACCCGCCTGCTCGACGTCGCCCCGGCCGGCAGCCCGCAGGCCGTGCGCGCCCGCGCCCGTGCCGGGCTGCTCGACGCCGAGCTGGGCTGAGGGTCAGCAGCGCTCGAGCGCGCCCTCGAGGTCGTCGCCGGGGCAGACACTGCGGCTCCAGGTGCCCGACCCGTAGGTGTCGCCTGTCGTGTCGCGGAAGATCTCGAGGCCGCCGCCCCCGACGCGGTAGTAGGTGAACGTCGGGTCGCCCTCGGTGGTCGGAGTCATCACCGTGAGCTCGGCCCCGGACTCCCACGCCGCGTCGAGGCAGTCACGCGCGTCGGCAGGGATCCCGCCACCCTGCGCGCCGTGCTCGACCTCGCCGCAGGAGGTGCGCTGCTCCCGGAGGACGAACAGGGATCGGGCGAGCGCGCCCGGCGTGAGCACGAAGGCGCCCACCACCACGGCGAGCACCACTCCCGCGCCGATCAGCAACCGCGACCTGCCGCGCATCGACGCCTCCCGTCCCGTCGCGGGCCGGCTCCTGGCCCTCCGGCGATCCTGCGGTCCGCTCGGGCCAGGGTCCAGCCCGGACCGTCGTGCGGACCGCACTGCAACGGAACTGCAACCCTGCGCCTCCTACCGTCGCGTCCATCGCGGCGCGACGAGGCGCCGCACGTGCGAGGAGGCAGCATGACCGTCTACGCAGCCCCCGGTCAGCCCGGGGCGATCGCCGAGTACCGCGCCCGGTACGACCACTGGATCGGCGGGGAGTATGTCCCGCCGGCGAGCGGGCAGTACTTCGAGAACCCCAGCCCGGTCACGGGGCAGACCTTCACCGAGGTGGCGCGCGGGAACGCCGAGGACATCGAGCGCGCGCTCGACGCCGCCCACGGAGCGGCGCCCGCGTGGGGGCGCACGTCCGTCACGGAGCGGGCGAACGTCCTCAACAGGATCGCCGACCGCATGGAGGCGCACCTCGAGGAGATCGCGGTCGCCGAGACCTGGGAGAACGGCAAGCCCGTCCGCGAGACCCTCGCCGCCGACATCCCGCTCGCCATCGACCACTTCCGCTACTTCGCGGGCGCCATCCGCGCGCAGGAGGGGTCGATCTCGGAGATCGACGAGGACACCGTCGCGTACCACTTCCACGAGCCGCTCGGCGTGGTCGGGCAGATCATCCCGTGGAACTTCCCGATCCTCATGGCCACGTGGAAGCTGGCCCCGGCGCTCGCGGCGGGCAACGCCGTCGTGCTCAAGCCGGCCGAGCAGACCCCGGCGTCGATCCTGTTCCTCATGGACCTCATCGGCGACCTGCTGCCGCCCGGCGTGGTCAACGTCGTCAACGGGTTCGGCGTCGAGGCGGGCAAGCCGCTCGCGTCGAGCTCGCGCATCCGCAAGATCGCGTTCACCGGCGAGACGACGACCGGCCGCCTGATCATGCAGTACGCGTCGCAGAACATCATCCCGGTGACGCTGGAGCTCGGCGGCAAGAGCCCGAACATCTTCTTCTCGGACGTCGCGTCGGCGAAGGACGACTACTACGACAAGGCCCTCGAGGGGTTCACGATGTTCGCCCTCAACCAGGGGGAGGTGTGCACCTGCCCGTCGCGCGCGCTGATCCAGGCCGACATCTACGACCAGTTCCTCGGCGACGCCCTGGAGCGCACGAAGGCCGTGAAGCAGGGCAACCCGCTGGACACCGACACGATGATCGGCGCGCAGGCGAGCAACGACCAGCTCGAGAAGATCCTGTCGTACATCGACATCGGCAAGGCGGAGGGCGCCAAGGTCCTCACGGGCGGGGGTCGCGCGGAGATGGACGGCGACCTGGCGGGCGGCTACTACGTGACGCCCACCGTCTTCGAGGGCAAGAACTCGATGCGGATCTTCCAGGAGGAGATCTTCGGGCCGGTCGTGTCGGTGACGGAGTTCGCGGACTTCGACGACGCCATGAAGATCGCCAACGACACCCTCTACGGGCTCGGCGCGGGCGTCTGGTCCCGGCAGGGCGAGACGGCGTACCGCGCGGGGCGCACCATCGAGGCCGGGCGCGTGTGGACGAACTGCTACCACGCGTACCCGGCGGCCGCGGCGTTCGGCGGGTACAAGGGCTCCGGCGTCGGGCGCGAGAACCACAAGATGATGCTCGACCACTACCAGCAGACGAAGAACCTCCTGGTCAGCTACTCGGGCCAGAAGCTCGGGTTCTTCTAGACCGATGACCGACGACACGATCTCCCGTGTCGCCGTGACGGACGCCGCAGCCGAGCTCCTCGCCCGGCTGCGGCGCCAGCACGGCGAGCTGATGTTCCACCAGTCCGGCGGCTGCTGCGACGGCTCCAGCCCCATGTGCTACCCCGACGGCGACTTCCTCCTCGGGGACGCGGACGTGCACCTCGGGGACCTCGCCGTGACCGACGGGCCGGCGGACGAGCCCGGCGCGACGGGGGAGACCTTCGCCGTGCCGGTCTGGATGAGCCGCGCGCAGTTCGAGTACTGGCGGCACACGCACCTGACGATCGACGTCGTCCCCGGCCGCGGCGCAGGGTTCAGCGTGGAGGCGCCGGAGGGCGTGCGGTTCCTCATCCGGTCGCGGCTGCTCACCGACGCCGAGTGGGGAGCGCTGCGCTGAGCGCGGGCGGTCCCATGATGTGGGACGGCGCGGCCCGGACCTAGAGACCGACGGTTGCCGAGGGGTACGGTCCGACCGTCCGCACCCCCGTCCCGAGGAATCCGTCGTGACCACCGCCGCCCCCGTCCGTCCGCAGCGCTCCCTGCGCGCGCCCGCCCCGACCAGCGTGCCCGCCCCGGCCGCGCCCCCGGCGCCGCCCGTGTCCCGGGTCCCGCTGGCCGTGAGTGCCGTCGTCGGCGTCGCGCTCGTGGCCTGGACCGCGGCGCAGCACGGCGTCAAGCCCGCCGTGCTGCTCCTCCTGGGCATCGGCCTGGGCACGGCGCTCTTCCACTCGCGGTTCGGCTTCACGTCCGCGTGGCGGCGCCTCGTGGCCGTCGGGAACGGCGCCGGGCTGCGCGCGCACACCGTGCTGCTCGGCGCGACGGCGGTGCTGTTCGCCCTGCTCATCGGCTCCGGCGCCGGGCTGTTCGGCTCGGTGCCCGCGCCCAGCGCCGGGACCATCGGCGTGGGCCTGCTGCTCGGCTCGTTCCTTTTCGCGGTCGGGATGCAGGTCGGGGGCGCGTGCGCGTCCGGCACGCTGTTCGCCGTCGGCTCGGGGCAGACGTCGATCGTGCTCACGCTCGGCGGGTTCGTCGTCGGGTCGACGCTCGCCGCCTGGCAGGCGCCGCTCTGGCAGGACCTGCCCGCGCTCGAGCCGGTGCTGTTCGCGGACTGGTTCGGCGGCAGCGGCTGGGCGTGGGCCGGCTCCCTGGCCGTCACGCTGGCGCTGCTGTCGCTGGTGTGGGCCGCGTCGCGCGTCGTGCAGGCCCGCCGCACGCCGCCGCCCGAGGGTGCCGTCCCGTCCGCCCGCACGCCGTGGGCGCGCGTCGTGCGCGGGTCGTGGCCGCTGGTCGTGGGCGCCCTCGTGCTCGCCGTGCTGGGCGGGCTGGTGATGCTCGTCTCCGGGGGTGCGTGGGGCATCACCAGCGCGTTCGCGCTGTGGGGCTCGAAGCTCGTGGGGCTGCTCGGCGGCAACCCCGAGGCCTGGGCCTACTTCCAGCCGGAGCCGCAGGCCGCTGCGCTCGCCGGCCCGGTGCTCACCGACAAGACGAGCCTGACCGACATCGGCATCATCGTGGGCGCGGCGCTCGCGGCGTCCGCGGCCGGCGTGTGGAAGCTGCACACCCGCGTGCCCGCCCGGCTGGCGCTCGGCGCGGTCCTGGGCGGCATCGCGATGGGGATCGGCGCGCGCATCGCCGGTGGCTGCAACATCGGCGCCTATCTCGCCGGCATCGCGTCCGGGTCGGCGCACGGCTGGATCTGGGGCGCGGTCGCGCTCCTCGGCACCTGGGTGGGGCTCCGCCTGCGGCCCCTGTTCGGTCTCGGGGTGCCGGCGCCGCGCGACAGCGTCTGCTGACGGCCGGGGCCCGGCGGCGCACGGCTCCTACCAGCCGGCGAACCGCCCCACGGCCACGAACGCCGCGGCGAGCAGCAGGAGCACGTTGACCCACAGCTGCGCTAGCTCGCCACGGCGGACGTGCACCGAGATCGCCAACGCCTGCAGCACGACGAGGCAGGTCGCGGCGGTCGCGGTGAGCCACGGCTGGACGTCGGCGGCCAGGGGGAGGATCAGGCCCAGCGCGCCGGCGATCTCCGCCAGGCCGATGAAGCGCACCACGACGACCGGGAAGTCCTCCACCCACCCCATGGACGCGCGCAGGCGCTCGCGGCCGCGGGTCAGCTTGACGAAGCCCACCGCCAGGTAGAGCAGGGCCAGCAGCCCGGCGGCGACCCACAGTCCGATGTTCATCCGTGCCTCCTCGCGGCAGAAGCTCGTCGGCGGGGCGGCGGCGGTGCCTGGTGTCGTGCACGGTGCGGAGCGGCGACGCCGTCGTGCCTGCTGGGAACCTAGCGCGGGGACGTCGCGACCGGAACGACCATGCCCGTGGTGTCGGAGGGTCGGCGCCCGATATGTTCTCCCGGTGACCCGAGAGACCCTCCCCTCCCTGTCGGCGCTGCCCGCGTGGCTCGTGCCGTCCGTGTTCCTGCACTGGTCGGCCGACTGGCTGACGGAGTCCGTCGCGATCGCGACCCGCTCGCCCGAGCACCGGCTGCCGGCCGGCCCGGACGGTCCGCAGCGCGGGGACGTGGTCGTCACGGTGCTCGGCGATGCCGGTGTGGTCGCCGCCGTCGAGCTCATGGGCGCCAGCGACGGCGAGAGCTGGGTGAGCGACGACCTGTTCGGCCCGGACCGGCCGATCGTCTGGGCCGACCTGTTCGAGGGCGCCGACACCTACACGGGCACGTCCGGCTGGCTGCCGCCCGAGCACGCGCGCCTCGTGCTCGACGGTGTCGCGGACCAGTTCCGCGGCGGGCCTGTCCACACGCTGGACCCGGGCGACTGCGGAGCCGGCGCCACCGCGCCCGACGTGCACGCCCTGCGCATCCTCGGCCACCGGGCGGTGACGGGCTGGTCGATGCGCCGCGAGGAGCGCTGCGCCACCTGCGAGCGGTTCGTCGACGTGCACCGCATGCAGGCCCACGACGACGGCGCCGTCCGCCTCGGCACCACCACTGCCGGCGGGCGCACCCTCGAGCAGCTCGTGCGCGACGTGCACCTGCTGTGCGGGCAGTGCCACGACCTGCTGCACGCGCACACCGTGGCGTCGCAGCGCGCGCGGATGCGGCCCCAGTGCCCGGGCTGCGGCGCGCGCGGCAAGACCAAGCGGATCGTGTGGGGCATGACGTTCCAGGACGACGTGATGAACGCCGAGCCGGACGTCGTGTACGGCGGCTTCGAGGTGCCCGTGCCCACGCCCGAGTGGTACTGCACCGAGTGCCACGCGAACTTCGCGAGCAGCGTCATCGCGTCCCGTGCCCTCACCCCGGCGGACCACGGCGGCGCGAACGCGCTGCCCGCCACCGGGTCGCTCACGGTGGTGCCGGACCTGCCGGACGACGCCCCCGCGGCCTGACGGCCCGCCGACGCCCCGGCTGGTGCCGGGGCGTCAGGCCGCCGCGGTCACGGCGGTGCGCCGTCGACGGCGCACGATCCCGTGCTCCGCGGGCGGGACGAACGGCGCGAGCAGCAGCGGCATGCCGGCCTCCAGCGGCGTGCGGTCGGCCTTGCGCCCGTTGCACGCCTCGCAGGCGGCGACGAGGTTCAGCCACGACGAGTCGCCACCGCGGGAGCGGGGGATCACGTGGTCCACGGTCTCCGCCGGGCCGCCGCAGTAGGCGCACGCCCCGTCGCGACGCTTCACGCCGTCCTTGGTGACCGCCGGCCGGCCGGCGCTGCGGTACCGCCAGCGCATCGCGACGTACCGCACCAGGCGCAGCACGCGGGGCATCGGGTACGGGCCGAAACGGTGGCCCTCGACCGCCTCCTCGATGACCGCGACCTCGCGGACCAGCATCGTGATGGCGTGCTTGACCGACACGCGGTGCAGGGGCTCGTAGCCCGCGTTGAGCACCAGCACGTCGGCCACGGCCCGGCTCCCTCCTCGACGGTCCGGTAGCGTGTGTGAATCCGGTCACAGCATGCTGCCGAGGTGAAAGTATGCCGCCGAGGCGCGGAAGTCCAGGGCAAAGGCCGGCCGGGTGGTCGATGACGGAGGATCCCATGCGGCTCAGCGTCAACATCTTCACGTCGCTCGACGGGGTGGTGCAGGGTCCGGGCGGGCCCGAGGAGGACACCCGCGGCGGCTTCACCGAGGGCGGCTGGTTCGTCCCGTTCACCACGGACCCGGTGTTCGGGGAGGTCGTGGACGGCTGGTTCGCCGAGGTCGACGCCTTCCTGCTCGGCCGCACCACCTACGACATGTTCTGGGCGTCGTGGGGGCAGGTCACCGACCCGGACGACGCCCTCGCCGCCCGCATCGACGCCGGGCCGCGCTATGTCGTGTCCTCGACCCTGCGCGACCCGGCGTGGGCGGGGACGACCGTCATCGACCCCGCCGGCGACGCCTCGCTGGCCGCCCAGGTGCAGGCCCTCAAGGACGGGCGCGACGGCGAGCTGCAGGTGCACGGCAGCGCGCGTCTCGCGAGCACCCTGCACGACCTGGGGCTCGTCGACGTCTGGCGCCTCGTCGTCGCGCCCGTCGTCGTCGGCTCCGGCGCGCGCCTGTTCGACGCCGGCGCCGCGCCGTCCGGGTTCGCCGTCACGTGGTCGCGCATCGGCGACAGCGGGCTGGTGTTCCTGGAGCTCGAGCCGCGGCCGCTGCGGCACGGCACCGCCGACGTCGTCGACGGCAGCCAGTCGGTCCGCGTCGAGGACTGAGGTCACGCGTCGTCGAGCGCCAGCGGCCGCACCTGGCCGCCGGCGGCGACGAAGAACCCGCGCAGCCGCACGCCCTGGGCGTCGGCCTGCTCGCGCAGGTCGCGGTTCCAGGCGCGGTCGTCGACGGTGAGCGTCGCGTCGCCGGGGCGCTCCAGCACGACGACGGCGCAACCGCCGGGCGCCTCGTCGTCGACGACGCTGCGTAGCACGGTGCCCAGACCGACGAGGGCCGCGGCGTCGGGGCGCAGCGGAACGTCCTCGATCGGCAGGGCGAGGCCGAGGAGCCGGTCGTCGGCGTCGAGCCAGGTCACGGTGAGCGTGCGCCCCCGGGGGTGGACGCCTCCCGCGAGGAAGTGGGCGAGCTCCAGCAGCTCGGCGTCGTCGGCGACCTCGTCGCCCGGGCGGAACGGGGTGATGGTGTCCATGCCTGGCCACCCTGCCGGAGCCGACGAGGGCTCCGCTGCCGTTATCCACAGGCTCAGGTGCCCAGCAGGTCCGGGGTGAGCTCGTTGCGGCTGTCCACGCCGAGCTTCGCGACGACCCGGCCGAGCGTGTTCTGCACGGTGCGGACGCTGAGGTGCAGCTGGCGCGCGATCTCCTCGTTCGAGGTGCCGGCGGAGACGAGCGAGGCGAGCTGCCGCTCGCGGGGCGTGAGCCCCACGGCGCGGTCCACCGGCCGCACGATCGCCCCGGGCTCGCCCCCGTGCCTGCGCACCAGCTCGCGGGCCTCGGCGAGGGTCCGGCGCACTGCGGTCGCGTCCCCGGTGTCCTGCACGCGGCCGGCGGCGTGCGCGAAGGCGCGGGCGCCGAGGAGGACCTGCCCTTCGGTGACCAGCTGGCGTCCGATGTCGAAGGCCTCCTCCGCGGTCGCGTCCGACGCGTGCGCGAGCTGCACCAGCGCCGACACCAGACCGGAGCTCGTCGAGGAGCGCAGCGAGTCGAGGGTGGCGAGCCGCTCGGCGTCCACGGCGAAGTCCACGGCGAGGCTCCCGGCGACGCTGCCCGCCAGGATCGCGCCACGGCCGAACAAGGTCTGGGCCTCCGCCCACAGGTCGTCCGCGGCACGACGGCGGGAATCGGTGGACTCGCCGTGAGCCCGGGTGTCCAGCAGCCCCGCCGCCCAGGTGGGCGTCGTGAAGGGGTAGGGGCCGAGCGTGCCGTGCTGTTGGTACGCCTGCTGCACGAGCACGCTCGCGGACTCCCTCCGCCCTTCCATGGCGGCGAGCGCTGCTGCGACGGACCGGTTCCCGGCCTCGAACTGCCGGTGCAGCGTGGGACGCAGCCCCGTGGAGAGCACCGTCCCGAGATGGGTGTGCAGCTCGCTCATGCGCGCGCCCAGGAAGAGGGCAAGCGACACCACGTAGCCGTGCCCGTGGATCACGTCGGGGTCCAGCTCGGCCCGACCTCGTTCGAGGAGGGCCCGCGAGACCTTCAGGGCCTCGTCGTGCCGGCCGGCCGCGACGAGGGCGACCCCGCGGACGACGCCGGACCACACGGTCTGCTCGACGTCCTGTCCAGGGGCCGAGGCCGCGTCCCAGGCGAGCGCCCCCACGGCGTCGGCGGACGCGAGCCGGCGCTGGGTCTCGACCCGCTCCACCGTCTGGCGTGCCACCTCGGGCACCGCTGGGGCGTCCAGCTCCTGGGCGCCGAAGGGCACCCGGTCGTGCAGGATCCGCAGCCGGCGCTCCTCGGCCTCGAGCCACGGGGCGAGGTCGCCCGCCGTCGCCCGCGCCACGGCGAGGGTCGCAAGAGCGCCCGACAGGTCGTCGTCCACCTCGGCCGCGACGTTCGCGCACCAGATGGTCCATCGGGTGCGCCAGACCGGGTCGTCGCCCGGGGGCGTCGCGTCGATGACGGCGTGGACGGAGGCGGAGTCCGCAGCCCCGATCACCAGCGTGCGGATGTAGGGGATCGCCGTCTTCGGGGACGGGCCCGCCTCCCACTCGTGCCGGCGGGTGAGCGTCGAGCGGTACCACTCCTCGGCGAAGAGCCGGTTGAGCACCGTGCCCGCCTCCTCAGGTCCCTCGTCCGAGAGGAACGGGTCGACGAGGGTCGAGGGGAGCGGAAGGCGCACCGGCAGCGGGCGGTCTATCGGGGCCGGGCGGCCCTCGGGACGCACGGCCCCCAGCCGCTCGTCGAGCTCGAAGCGGCGGATGCGTGGCAGGACGTGGCGGAGGTACTCGGCGACGGCGTGCGGGAAGAGGCCGACGACGAGATCCTCGCCCCGGGTCCCGTACCGGAGCAGGCCGGCTGCCTCGAGCTCCGCCAGGGCTTCCGTGGACGTGAGATCTCGAGCAGTGGCGACCGGCAGCGTGCCGGCGACCGCGAGAGTCTCGATCGCGGAGCGGGCGTGGGCGCCGAGCCCGTCGAGGAAAGGCTCGAGCGCAGGTGCCAGCTCGAGCGAGAACAGGTCGCCGTCGAGGTGCCAGGTCCCGTGATCCTGCCGCACGTCGCCTCGCCGCTGGGCGATCGACAGCATCGCCAGCGCGAGCCGCGGCAGGCCGCCCGACATGGTGAACAGCCTTCCCGTGAGCGACGCGGACACGGAGCCGGGCAGCACGCCGGCGACGAGGTCCTGCAGCGCGTCCAGGCCGAGGGCCGACAGGGTGACCCGGGTCGCCGGCTGGAGGTCGACCCCGGGAATGAGGTGCGCGCCGCGGCGGGGGCGTGAGGTCGTCAGGATCGGGAACGCGTGGCGCGCGTGCGTCGCCGCGACGACACCCGCCGACGTCTCGTCGATCGCGTCGACGTCGTCGATGACGAGGACCGCGCGGTGCGGTGCGAGCGCCGCCTCGAGCTGCGCGGACGCCACGGCCACGGCAGAGCTGCTGCGCGCGTCCGAGCGGGGGACCAGACCGGCGAGGGCGAGCACCTCGAGCGGGCGGTTCTGGAGCACACGGACCCCGTAGACGCGCAGCACCGTCCAGCCGGCGTCCTCCAGCGCGGCGGCGACCGCGCCGGCGAGAGTGCTGCGGCCCGAGCCCGGAAGGCCCACGATCTCGACGCTCGTGCCCGCCTGCAGCTGTCTGACGATGCCGTCGCGCATCCCCCGGTGCAGCAGTTCGGGTCCGGTGGCCACGGCCACACGCTAGCCGCGGCGGGACGGCACGGCGCGGGGAGGCTCGCACGCCCGGCCTGCACGAGTCGGCCCCACGGCGCACGGCGGCGTCGCTCGGCGCACGACCAGGTGGCCATCGAGGCACGTGCTGCGAGCAACCGGTCGTGCATCGCGCATCGGCGCTTTGAATCGATTCGAGGCCGCGACCCCGAACGCGAGGGCAGCAGGCCGCCGCAGACGTCGCGAGGGAGAGCCCTCGCAGGACAGGAAGAGAACACCATGTCGAACAGAACGACGCGTCCGGTCCGCAACGGCCGGCGCATGGCACGTGCGGCGGGAAGCTCGTTCGTCGCAGCAAGCATCGCGCTCTCCGGCGCCGCGCTCGGGAGCATCCCGGCGCAGGCCGACGAGGGCGTCACGCAGGACGACGTCGTCGCGACGTCGACGGAAGACGGCGCCGGCTCCGACGACTCGGCCGGCTCCGACGACTCGGCCGGATCCGAGGACTCGGCCGGATCGGACGATTCCGGAGACGGCGCTGAGACGTCCGAGAGCTCCGAGAGCCCGGCCACCGGCGCGGACGAGGGCTCGGCGGCCGACAGCGGCGCGACCGAGCAGAAGGCCCAGCGCTCCAGCTCGCAGAAGACCGAGGACCCCCAGACCCAGGAGAAGGAAGCCCGGGTCTCTGCCTCCGTCTCCGTCAGCAGCGTGACGGTCGAGGAGGGAAAGTCGGTCGTCGTCACCGGGACGACCACTCGGGCCGGGCTCGGCTTCAAGACCGTCGTGACGGTGAACGGCAAGTCCAAGGAGGTCAACTCGAAGAACTGGTCCGCCGACTTCGGCACGCTCAAGGCGGGCACGTACACGGTGAAGGCCGTGACTTACCAGAGCGCGCTCCTCGTGTGGGTCCCGATCGGCCAGGACACCGGCACTGTCAAGGTCAACGCGGTGCAGGTCCCGCCGACGCTCGGCGCGCCTAGCGTGACGTCGACCAGCTCGAACGACGGCGGCCACTACACGGACGAGTCCATCACGGTCTCCGCGAACGTGACCAAGGGCTCGTCGGCCATCAGCAGCGTGACGCTCCAGCTGAACGGCACGTCGTACCCGATGACGGCGTCCTACGGCTCCTCCACCTACAAGGCGAGCCTGGGCAAGCTGCAGGCGGGCACGTACTCCGGCACGATCACGGCGACCGGCAAGGACGGGCAGAGGTCGACTCAGCAGGTCGCGTTCGAGATCCTGAAGGTCGAGAAGCCCGCGATCGAGATCGGCAAGATCGCGGAGATCACCGAGGGTGACACCGCCACCATCTCCGGCACCTCGACGCAGGGCCGGGACGGCAGGGGCGTGACCGTCGTCCTGTCGAAGGCGGGATCCTCGCCCAAGACCCTCCAGCCCAAGGTCGGGGCGGACGGCTCCTGGTCGGTCCAGGCCTCCGGCCTGAGCGCGGGTACCTGGACCGTCACGGCGAAGGTCGTCGGCACGCAGGCCGCCGACACCGGGACGCTCGTGGTGTCGAAGCTGGTGAAGCCCACGGCCGGCAGCCCCGTCGTGACCTCGGCTGGTGCGGACGACGTGCACTGGACCGACGAGAAGGTCACCTTCTCGGGCACGGTCATCCAGGGCTCCCACGCCGTGGACCACGTCCTGGTGAGCATCGACCGTGGCAAGTCGCAGAAGGTCGCTGTCAGCGGCGGTGCATGGACCCTGACCAAGGATGGCCTCTCGGCCGGCAAGCACACCGTGTCCGTCACGGCGGTCGACGTCAAGGGCAACGAGTCGTCGGCCAAGAGCACGCCGTTCGAGGTCAAGAAGTACACGGCGCCCCAGGTCTCCGTGAACGGTGGCCAGGTGTTCGAGGGCAGCTCCACCGTGATCACCGGCTCGGTGTCCGGGGACGTGAAGCCCCGGACCCAGGCGACCGTCACCCTGTCGCGGGGCGGCGTCGTCGTCGCGACCCTGACTGCGAACATCACCAAGGGCGGCTTCTCGGTCACGACTCCGACGGACCTGGAGCCGGGCAGGTACGACGCCGTCGCTTCGGTGACGGACGTCCGTGGCGGCACGGTGAAGTCCAGGTCTGCGAAGCTCGAGGTCGTCGCGAAGGCGACCCTCGCGGCGAGTGCGAAGGTCGTCGCGAACGAGGGCAAGGAGACCGTGTCCGTGGAGGGCACCGTCACCTACACCGGCCCGGACGGCGCCACCGTCGTCATCGTCAACCCGTTCGGTCGGGACAAGGTGGTGAAGGGCGTCAAGAACGGCGACGTGCTGGAGTACTCGTTCGACTCGGGCAAGGCCTGGGTCTCCGCCGGGACGATCGACGTGGTCGCGTCGGTGGGCAACAAGCCGATGGGGCAGCGCGTCACGGCCAAGGCCCCCTACGAGTCGGGCCACGCGGTCAAGGTGACCGGCATGGTGGTCGCGGAGTCGTCGCTGGACGCGCACGGCGAGGTCATCCTCGCGGGCACGTTCACCAACACGAGCTCGGGTGCGGTCAAGGCCGTGCTGAGACTTCCGGACGGCACGACGATCGACCTCGGCGTGGTCCGCGCCGGCGAGGAGGTGCCCTGGCAGAAGCTGCTGACGGGGATCCGCAGCGTCGAGGCGGGTGACGTGACGGTCGACATGACCCGCGTGGTCCGCGACGGCCGCCAGGTGCAGAAGTTCACCGGTACGGCCTCGGGTGCGTACGCGGCGATCGGGTACGTGGCCCCGCAGATCCAGATCACCACCCCGAAGCACGGCGCGACGTTCACCACGGACGACGCGGTGCAGGTCGGCTCGGCCCTCACCAAGGGATCCCACGGGATCCAGTCCGTGACCATCACGGCGGTACGGGACTCCGGCGAGCAGTTCGTGCAGAGCCTGAAGGTCGCCGAGACCGACAGCCCGGTCGCCCGGGCCGCGGCACAGGCGACGACCTACGACGCCCTGTTCCGTGACCTGCCGGTGGGTTCGTACGAGGTGACGGCCACGGCCGTCGACTCGACGGGCGAGGTGGTCGACAACTCGGTGACCATCGAGGTCACCCGGGCGAAGGTTCCGGGTGGTGACGACGGCACCGACGGCACCGACGGCACCGACGGCACCAACGGCGCTGACGGTGAGAACGGCACCGACGGCACCGACGGTGCTGGTAGCGCCGGTGGCACGGACGGATCGAGCGCCGGCACGGTCGGATCGAGCGCCGGCTCGGGTCTCGGTTCGGGCGGCTCGGACGGCGGCTCCGGTGCGGTGGAGTCCGGTGTCGTGGGCTCCGGCTCGCAGGACGCGACCACCGGCACCAGCGGGACGCTGCCGCGGACCGGAATGGACACCGGGGGCCTGCTGGCCCTGGTCGGTGCGCTGCTCGCCTCGGGCCTGGCGGCCCTGGGCATCCGGCGCCGCAAGGGCCACACCGAGGCATGACCCTCGGAGGATCTGAGCACATCGGCTGAGACCCATCTGCGAAGCCCCCGCCACGGGAGACCGTGGCGGGGGCTTCGTGCTGCTCACGCCTCGTCGAGCGCCAGCGGCCGCACCTGGCCGCCCGCCGCGACGAAGAACCCGCGCAGCCGTACGCCCTGGGCGTCGGCCTGCTCGCGCAGGTCGCGGTTCCAGGCGCCGTCACCCTGCCGCACCGGAGAGGCCGCCCGCCGTGGTGATCCACAGGCCACACCACCCCCCCGCTGCCGAGCATGCGGTGGCGCACGTTCTGAGCGCTCAGAAGGTGCGCCACCGCATGCTCGGCGGTCAGGGGGTGAGCACCTCGGCCAGCTCCGTGCGGCCGAGGAATCCCGCCCAGCCGGCCGGCGTCGTCCCGAAGCGGCCGTCGACGGCCGCGGGGTCGGCGCCGTGGTCGAGCAGCCGCCGGGCGTCGCCCGGGGTGCCGGTGGTGGCCGCGAAGTGCAGTGCCGTGGCGCCGTCGTCGGCCGCGACCGTGACCGGGAAGCCGCGCTCCACGAGCGACCGGACCGCGTCCCAGCGGCCCAGCCCGGCCAGCTCGACGACCAGAGTCGGGTGCCGGTCGGGCAGGTCGCCCAGCCCGCCGTCGAGCCGGAGCATCCGCTCGAGGTCGGCCGCGCTGCCGCCGAGCGCCGTCGCGACGAGGGGGTCGCGGCGCTGACTCTGCGCGCGGTAGAGGTCGCGCAGCAGGCAGATCTCGGCGCCGTGCGCCATCGCCTCGCGGTTGAGGTGCACGACGAGGGCGGCGAGCGAGTCCTCCGCGTACGGCCCGCCGCGGGGCCCGAGCGGCGCGGCGAGCGCGTCGTCGTCGAGCCGCGAGAGGTGATCGCGCCACAGCTCGTACCCCTCGCGCAGGAGGTCGAGGCCGCCGCCGGCGGTCAGTGGGAGGGGCTCCGGCCAGTGCCGTGCGTCGAACATGTCGGCGTCCGCGGGGGCGGGCGTGGGGCCGAAGAGCGCGCGGCCCCGCTTGCCCCAGACGTCGCGCCCCAGGTGCGCGCAGCGCCACGCGATCGTCGTCACCGGCGGCACGGGCGGGTCCACCGGCGTCAGCTCGATCCGGACGGTGCCGCCGTCGTCGCGCCGCAGGCTCCACGCGCCGTCGACCGGCTCCCAGAGGTACTCGTCATCCGTCAGGCCATGCAGCCGCGGCCACAGGTGCACGTCCCAGTAGAACTCGACCTGGCCCAGCAGGAGCTCGCGCAGCGTCGTCGTCATCCCTCGATCCTGCCCGAGGCAACGCCGAACAGGCGGTTGCCACCGTTGTCGGCCCCGCTGGGTCGCGATCACGGTGTCAACCGCCTGTTCGACGACAGACGGCAGGGCGCTCAGCCGGCCAGGTAGCGGGCGTACGCGCCGGTGGTGAGGAACGGCGGGAACTCCTCGCCCAGGGCCACCTCGCGGAACAGTGCCGCGGCGTCCTCGAAGCGGTCGCCGGCGAACCGGGGCAGGCCGCGCAGGACGTCGCGCAGCACGGCCTCGCAGCGCACGCGGGTGATGGGCAGGCCGTCGTCCGTGGTCGTGCCCGACGCGACCCACTGCCACACCTGCGACCGGGAGATCTCGGCCGTGGCCGCGTCCTCCATGAGGTGGTCGATCGCCGCCGCGCCGGTGCCGCGCAGCCACGACTCGATGTACCGCAGCCCCACGGACACGTTGGTGCGCAGCCCGCCCGCCGTCACGGTGGCGCCCCCGCGCCGGGCGGAGGCGACGTCGAGCAGCTCCGCCTGCCCCACCTCGACGTCGTCGCGCAGGCGGTCGGTCTGGTTCTCGCGGTCGCCGAGCACCTCGTCGAAGGCCCCGCGCGCCACCTCGACCAGGTCCGGGTGGGCCACCCAGGTGCCGTCGAAGCCGTCGTGGGCCTCGCGCGTCTTGTCGGCCCACACCTGCTCGACGGCGCGCTCGGTCACCTCGGGGGAGCGGCGGTCGGGGATGAAGGCGCTCATGCCGCCGATGGCGTGCGCCCCGCGCTTGTGGCACGTGGCGACCAGCAGCTCCGTGTACGCCCGCATGAACGGCGCGGTCATCGTCACCTGCCCCCGGTCGGGCAGCACGTACGACGACCCCCGCTTCCGGAAGCACTTGATCACGCTGAACAGGTAGTCCCAGCGTCCCGCGTTGAGGCCGGCGCAGTGGTCGCGCAGCTCGTAGAGGATCTCCTCCATCTCGAACGCGGCCGGCAGCGTCTCGATGAGGACGGTCGCGCGGATGGTGCCGCGCGGGAGGCCGAGCGCCTCCTGCGCCGCCTCGAAGACCTCGTTCCACAGCCGCGCCTCGCGGTAGCCCTCGAGCTTCGGCAGGTAGAAGTACGGGCCCCGACCCCGGGAGACCAGCTCGTGCGCGTTGTGGAACAGGTACAGGCCGAAGTCCACCAGCGAGCCCGACGCCGGCTGGGTCGAGCCGTCCGGCCCGGTGTACGCCAGGTGCGACTCGAACAGGTGCCAACCGCGCGGGCGGAACACGATCGTCGGCAGCTCGGTGAGGTCGGTGGAGCGCAGCGCGTACTGCTTGCCCGCCGGGTTGGTGAACGTCAGCGTGCCGCGGATCGCGTCGCGCAGGGCGAGCTGCCCCTCCACCACGTTGCGCCACGTCGGGGACTGCGCGTCCTCGGCGTCGGCCAGCCAGCACCGGGCGCCCGAGTTCAGCGCGTTGATCGTCATCTTCGGGTCCGTCGGGCCCGTGATCTCGACCCGTCGGTCGCTCAGCCCCGGCGCCCCGGCCGCGCCCGCGACCCGCCAGGACGGGTCGTCGCGCACGGGCCGGGTGGCGGGGTTGAAGTCCGGGTCCTCGCCGTCCGCGACGCGTCGCATCCGCCGCTGCCGCTCCAGCAGCAGCCCGGTGCGGTCGTCGGCGAACCGGTCGTGCAGCATCGCCAGGAACGCCAGCGCCTCCGGGGTGAGGATCTCCTCGTCGCGCGCCTCCAGCGGGGCGGTGACGGTGAGGTGCCCCTCCGCGAGCGACGTCCCGCCCCAGACGAACGGGTCGGTCGCGGTGTCGGCGAGGGGGGTGCCGACGGCGGGCGCGACGGCGGGCACCGGGGCGGTGGTCGGGGACGTGAGCGTGGTCATGGCGTGCCTCCGGTCTGTCGGGGCTGAGCGGGTGGGGGAGGTTCAGAGCCTCGCGGCTCTCAGAACTGCGCGGCCTCGGTGGAGCCGGCGAGCGCGAGGGTGGCGGCGTCGGGGTTGAGCGCCGTCGACACGCGGTCGAAGTAGCCGGTGCCGACCTCGCGCTGGTGCCTGGTCGCGGTGTAGCCGCGCTCCTCGGCGGCGAACTCGGCCTCCTGGAGCCGCACGTAGGCGGACATCTGCTCGCGGGCGTAGCCGTGGGCGAGGTCGAACATCGAGTAGTTGAGGGCGTGGAAGCCGGCCAGCGTGATGAACTGGAACCGGAAACCCATCGCACCGAGCTCGCGCTGGAACTTCGCGATCGTGTCGTCGTCCAGGTGCTTCTTCCAGTTGAACGACGGCGAGCAGTTGTAGGCCAGCATCTGGTCCGGGAAGTCGGCCTTGACGGCCTCGGCGAACTTCCGCGCGAGCTCGAGGTCGGGGGTGCCCGTCTCCATCCAGATGAGGTCGGCGTACGGGGCGTAGGCCTTGGCCCGGGCGACGCACGGCTCGACGCCGTTGCGCACCTCGTAGAAGCCCTCGCCCGTGCGGCCGCCGGTGAGGAAGGGGCGGTCGCGCTCGTCGACGTCGGAGGTGATCAGGGTGGCGGCCTCGGCGTCGGTGCGGGCGATCACCACGGACGGCACGTCGGAGACGTCCGCCGCGAGGCGCGCGGCGTTGAGGGTGCGCACGTGCTGCTGGGTCGGGATGAGCACCTTGCCGCCCAGGTGGCCGCACTTCTTCTCGCTGGCGAGCTGGTCCTCCCAGTGCACGCCCGCGGCGCCCGACGCGATCATCGACCGCATCAGCTCGTACGCGTTGAGCGGCCCGCCGAACCCGGCCTCGGCGTCCGCCACGATCGGGGCGAGCCAGTCGCGCGTCGGGGCGCCGTTCTCGGAGACGTCGATCTGGTCGGCGCGCAGCAGGGCGTTGTTGATGCGGCGCACGACGGCGGGCACGGAGTTCGCCGGGTAGAGCGACTGGTCGGGGTAGGTCTGGCCCGCCAGGTTCGCGTCGCCGGCCACCTGCCAACCGGAGAGGTAGATCGCCTGCAGGCCCGCCTTGACCTGCTGCACGGCCTGGTTGCCGGTCAGCGCGCCGAGCGCGTTGATGAAGTCCTCCTCGTGCAGCTGGCGCCACAGCCGCTCGGCGCCGCGCCGGGCCAGCGTGAACTCCTCGCCGACCGACCCGCGCAGCGCGACGACGTCCTCCGCGGTGTAGTCGCGGCTGATGCCGTCCCAGCGCGGGTCGGTGGCCCACTGCTCGGCGAGCTGCGTGGCCGTCTGGGCCTGGTCGCCGGCGCGGGTGGTGCTGCGGGAGTCGAGGATGGCGGTCATGTCGAGCCTCTTTCGTGTGTCTCGGTCGTCGGTGGCGGTGCCGATGACCACGACCCTCGCGTGCCGTGCCACCCCGCGGCCAGGAATTCTGAGGAGAAATTCCGGGGTTCTTCTCCTGGACGGAAGGTGTGGCACGTGTCACCCTCGAGCATGGCCATCTCGACCGACCCCCGGCCCGGTACCCGGGACGACGCGACGCTGCCGATCGACCAGGAGGCCGACGCCCTGACGATCGGCCGCCGCATCCGGCACCTGCGCACCCGCCGCGGCATGACCCTGGAGCAGCTCGGAGAGGCCATCGGACGTGCGCCGTCGCAGGTCTCGATGCTCGAGAACGGCAAGCGCGAGCCCACGATCGCGCGCCTGCAGGCGGTGGCCCGCGCCCTCGGCGCGAGCGTGGAGGACCTGCTCTCCGCCCAGGCGCCGTCGCACCGGGACGCGCTCGAGATCGAGCTGGAGCGCGTGCAAAGGGGGTCGCTCTTCTCCGCGCTCGGCGTGCACCCTGTGAAGGTCGGCAAGTCCCTCCCGACCGACGCGCTCGAGGCGATCGTGGGCCTGCAACGCGAGCTGGAGCGGCTGCACTCCGAGCGCGCGTTGACCCCGGAGGAGGCGCGCCGGGCGAACACGGAGCTGCGCGCCGACATGCGCGCGCAGGACAACTACTTCCCCGACCTGGAGATCGTCGCGCGCGGCCTGCTCGACGACGTCGGGCACGGTCGCGGCCCGCTGCCGCAGCGGGCGGTGGGGGAGCTCGCCGCCCACCTCGGCTTCTCGATCCACTACGAGCCGGACCTGCCGCAGTCCACGCGCGCCGTCATCGACCAGCTCCACCGGCGCGTCTACCTGCCGAGCAACGGGATCCGCGGACGGTCGGAGGCGCGCTCCGCGGTGCTGCAGGCGCTCGCGTCGCACGTGCTGGAGCACGCCGAGCCGCGCGACTACCGCGAGTTCCTGCGCCAGCGCGTCGAGGCCAACTACCTGTGCGCGGCGCTGCTGGTGCCCGAGCGTGACGCGGTCAAGCAGCTGCGCGAGGCGAAGGAGCGGCGGTCGATCTCGCTGGAGGACCTGCGAGACGCGTTCGCCGTCTCCTACGAGACGGTGGCGCACCGCTTCACGAACCTGGCGACCCGGCACCTGGGCATCCCGGTGCACTTCATGAAGGTCCACGAGTCGGGGGCGATCCACAAGGCGTACGAGAACGACGGCGTGCGGTTTCCTGCCGACCCGCTGGGCACCGTGGAGGGGCAGCACGTGTGCCGACACTGGACGGCGCGGGTGGTGTTCGGTATCGCCGACCGGCTCAGCCCGTACTACCAGTACACGGACACCCCGACCGGCACGTACTGGTGCACCTCCCGGGTGCAGGACACACCCGACGGGCGGTTCTCCGTGAGCGTCGGCGTGCCGTACGCGCAGGTCAAGTGGTTCCTGGGGCGGGAGACGACGGCGCGCAGCACGTCGCGCTGCCCGGACGAGAGCTGCTGCCGGCGGCCGGCCGAGCCGCTCGCCCGCCGCTGGGGCGGGCACGCGTTCCCGAGCGCCCGCCCGCACGCGTCGATGCTGGCGGCGATGCCTTCCGGCGCGTTCCCCGGCGTGGACACGACCGAGGTCTACGAGTTCCTGGAGCGGCACGCGCCCGGGGACGAATGACGCCGACCATGCGGTTGCGCACGTTCTGAGCAGGCATTCCGTGCGCAACCGCCTGCTCGGCGCACGGCCGTGGTGGCGCTCAGTCGTGCCAGGCGCCGACCCACTCGTCCCAGCTCGGGCCGTCGCCGATCCCGGCGCCATCGAGGCCGGCGTCCTCGCCCGCCCGGGAGCGCAGCCCGGCCAGGACGAGCCGGAGGTAGCGCAGGTGCAGGGCGTCCGCCTCGGCGCGGGGGAAGGGGAGCGTGGGGCGCAGGTGCAGCAGGAGCTGCATGACGTCCGCGGTGGTGAACCCGGTCGGCAGCAGGCCTGCGGTGCGGTCGTACGCGACCAGCCGCTCGAGCCCGACGCGCAGGTCGCGCGTCGCGGCGGCCAGGTCGTCGGGAAGCGGCCCGCCCGCCCCCGGCGGCCGCAGCAGCGGGCCCGTCGCGCCCGTGATCTGCCGCGAGAGGAACGTGCCGACGGCGCCGCCGTCGGGCCCGGGAACGACCTCGAACTCGTCGGCGACCTCGGTGGCCAGGCGAGCCGCCTCGCGGACGGCCTGCACGCGCAGCGCCTCGACCAGCGCCTCCTTGGTGGGGTAGCGGCGGTACACCGAGCCGACGCCGACGCCGGCGTGCCGCGCGACGTCGGCCATGGACGCGCCGTGCCCCTGGGCCGCGAACACCTCGCGGGCGGCGGCCAGCACCGCCGAGTCGTTGGCGCGGGCCTCGCGCTTCCGGCCGGGCAGCGGCCGGTCGGCGCGCTCGTCGACGGGCTCGTCGGGGGAGGGCATGGGCACACGGTAGCCCGTGACACGATGCTAGGGTGAATCGGAACGATGATTCCGTTCCGATTCATCTCTTCCGCCCATCGGCCCGCGCGACGAGGCGCAGCCACCCTCACCACGAGAGCGAGCCCACCCGTGCCTCCGACCCGCCCTGCCCCTGAGCGTGCACCCGAGCATGCGCCCGACCAGCCGGCCGACGGCACTGTCGTCCGCCACCCCGGCCGCGTGACCTTCGCGCTGAGCGCCGCCGTGCTGGCGTTCTCGCTGATGCAGACGCTCGTCGTGCCCGCCCTGCCGACCCTGGGCCGGGAGCTCGGCGCCAGCGCCCAGGGGACCGGCTGGATCCTCACCGCGTTCCTGCTCGCCGGGGCGGTCTTCGCGCCCGTCGTCGGCAACTTCGGCGACCGGTTCGGCCACCGGCGCGTGCTGCTCGGCACGATCGTCGTGTTCGCGGCGGCGACGCTCCTGGCGGCCGCCGCGCCGACGCTCGGCGTGCTGCTCGTGGCGCGCGTGGTGCAGGGCGTGAGCACCGCGACGTTCCCGCTCGCCCTGGCGATCGCGCGGTCCGCGCTGGCGGGCCCGCGGCTCGCGGCCGCGTTCGGCTGGATCCCCGGCATGATCGGCCTCGGAGCGGGCGCGGCCCTCGTGGTGGGCGGCGTGGTCGTCGACGCCCTGGGCTGGCGCTGGCTGTTCGTCCTCGGCGCCGTGCTGATCCTCGGCTCGGGCGCGCTGGTCGCCGCGTGGGTACCGCGTGGGGACGCGCCCGCCGTGCAGCGCCGGACGGACTGGCCCGGCATCGCGCTCCTCGCGGGCGGCCTCGTGGGCGTGCTGCTCGCCGTCTCGCAGGGCGGCTCGTGGGGCTGGACCTCGGCACCGACGGTCGTCGTCGGCGTGGCAGGCCTCGCGCTGCTCGCCGTGCTCGTCCTCGTCGAGCGGCGCACGGACGCGCCCGTGGTCGACGTGCGCACCTTCCGCCACGGGCCGATCGTGCTCGTCAGCCTGTTGACCGTGGCCGTGGGCTTCGTGCCCTACGTCTGCTACGTCGCACTGCCGCTGCTCATGCAGGCGCCCGCCGGAACCGGGTACGGCCACGGGATGACCGTGACCGTCTCCGGCCTGGCGATGCTCCCCAGCGCCGTCCTGGTCTTCCTCGGCGGTCGCGCGACGCCGGCGCTCGTGCGCCGGGTGGGCCCGGGCGGCACGGGAGCGGTCGCCGCGGCCGTGATGCTCGTCGGCGCCGTCGGGCTGGCGCTGTGGCCGGCGACGCCGTGGGCCGTCGTGGTGGCCTTCTCCGTGCTCGGCCTCGGCAACGGGATCGGGTACGCCATCTGCGCCCAGCTCGTCGTCTCCTGGTCGCCGCCCACCGAGACCGGCGCCGCGACCGGCCTGAACAGCGTGGTGCGCACCGTCGGCTCCGCGGCCGCCGCCCCGGTGGTCACCGCGCTCCTCGCGGCCGGCACGGCCGATCCCGCCGACGCCTTCTCCGCCGCGTTCTGGGTCGCGGCGGCGGCGAGCGTCGTCGGCGTGCTGGTCGCCCTCGTGCTGGTCGCGCGCTCCCGCCGGGCCGCCTGAGCCGGAGGACCGCTCACGCCTGGTGCCGTGACTCGGCCGGGCGGGACGCCCTGCGGTACCAGCGCAGGAGCCGGAGCGTCGTCACGGCCGCCGCGCCCGCGAGGCCCAGCGCGACCGCGAGCGGCAGCCACCACCTGTCGCCCGGCAGGTGGACCACCGCGGGGTCCGTGCTGCCGCCGAAGAGTGCCGGTGTCACCGGGGGAGGCGGTTCGTCCCCGCGTCGCGTCCTGAGGGAGTGGTCGAGCAGGACCTCGTCCAGGACGACGCTGCCGTCGTCCGCCGTGAACGTGCCGTACCAGCTGCAGTGCCACGGGGACCACGGGCGTCGCTGGTGGCACGACTGCCGCTCGGGGACGAACGTGCCCTCGGTGCCGAGCCCGTGCGTCGCGCGGTAGGCGTCCGCGGTGCCGCTGGCGACGGATGCGACGGCGACGGGGGTCAGGAGCGCGATCAGCAGGAGGCCGGCGGCCAGGCCGACCCGTGCGCGGACCAGGCGGACCTCGGGGGACGTCACGGCCGGAGCATAGCGACCCGCCCCGGCGGCGGCCGGGCCGGTCAGACCTCCGCCGGCACCGCGTCGAGGGCGAGCGTGACGGGCGCGCCCGTCGCCGCCACGACGTCGTCGACGGTGACGCCCGGCGCGAGCTCGCGCAGCACGAAGCCGTCGGGCGTGACGTCGAGCACGGCCAGGTCGGTGATGATCCGGTCGACCACGCCGCGCCCGGTCAGCGGGAGGGTGCACTCGGGCAGCAGCTTGGGGGAGCCGTCCTTGGCGGTGTGGTCCATGAGGACGACGACGCGCCGCGCGCCGTGCACCAGGTCCATCGCCCCGCCGGGTCCCTTGACCATCTTGCCGGGGATCATCCAGTTGGCCAGGTCGCCGGCGGCCGACACCTGCATGCCGCCGAGGATCGCCGCGTCGATCTTGCCGCCGCGGATCATGCCGAAGCTGGTCGCGGAGTCGAACACGGAGGCGCCGGGCAGCAGGGTGACGGTCTCCTTGCCGGCGTTGATCAGGTCGGGATCGACGTCGGCCTCGGCGGGGTAGGGGCCGACGCCGAGCAGGCCGTTCTCGGACTGGAGCACGAGGTGGCGGCCGGCGGGCACGTGGTTCGGCACGAGCGTCGGCAGGCCGATGCCCAGGTTCACGTACCAGCCGTCGGCCAGCTCCGCCGCGGCGCGCGCGGCCATCTCGTCGCGGGTGAGCGGCACGGCTCAGCCCTCCTCTCGGCCCGACGTCGCGGTGGACGTCGGGGTGGTGGTGCGCTTCTCGATCCGCTTCTCGCCGCCGGGCACGTGCACCACGCGGTGCACGTACACGCCGGGCAGGTGCACGTCGTCGGGGTCGATCTCGCCGGGCTCCACCAGCTCCTCGACCTGCGCCACGCACAGGCGCCCCGCCATCGCGGCGAGGGGGGAGAAGTTGCGGGCCGAGCGGTGGAACACGAGGTTGCCGTGCCGGTCGCCCCGCGCCGCGTGCACGAGGGCGTAGTCGGTGGTGATCGCCTCCTCGAGCACGAACTCGGCGTCGGTGCCGTCGCCGGAGGCGAAGGTGCGGACCTCCTTGCGCGGCGAGGCCACCGCGACGCCGCCCGCGCCGTCGTACCGGCGCGGCAGGCCGCCGTCGGCCACCTGCGTGCCCACGCCGGTGCGGGTCCAGAACCCGGCGATCCCGGCGCCGCCCGCCCGCAGCTGTTCGGCGAGCGTGCCCTGCGGGGTGAGCACCAGCTCGAGCTCGCCGGCGAGGAACTGCCGCTCGAACTCCTTGTTCTCGCCCACGTACGAGCTGGTCATCCTCCGGATGCGCCCGGCGCCCAGCAGCAGGCCGAGGCCCCAGTCGTCGACGCCGCAGTTGTTGCTCACCACGGACAAGCCGGTGGTGCCCTGGGCGAGCAGCGCCTCGATCAGGGCGACCGGGTTGCCGCAGAGACCGAAGCCGCCGACGGCGAGCGAGGCGCCGTCCGGCACGTCGGCGACGGCCTGGGCCGCCGTCGCGACCACCTTGTCGAGCCCGGTCATCGCGCGCTCCATCCGCCGTCGATCGTCCACGAGGCGCCGGTGACCATCGACGCGTCCGGCCCGGTGAGCCACCCCACCAGCGACGCGACCTCCTCCGGCTCCACGAGGCGCTTCACCGCCGGCTCGGCCAGGATCACCCGGGCCAGCACCTCCTCCTCGGGGATCCCGTGCGCGCCGGCCTGGTCGGAGATCTGCGCCTCCACGAGCGGGGTGCGCACGTAGCCGGGGTTCACGCAGACGCTGGTGACGCCGTGCGGCCCGCCCTCGAGCGCGACCGTCTTGGACAGCCCCTCGAGGCCGTGCTTGGCGGAGACGTACGCGGCCTTGAACGGCGAGGCGACGAGCCCGTGCACCGACGAGACGTTGACGACCCGCCCCCACCCGCGGGCGTACATGCGGGGCAGGGCCGCACGTACCAGCAGGAACGGTGCCTCGAGCATGAGGCGGTGGACGAGCCGGAAGTCGTCGGGCGGGAAGTCCTGCACCGGGCTCACGCGCTGGATCCCGGCGTTGTTCACCAGGACGTCGACGTCGAGACGCAGGTCGTCGAGGGCGCGGGTGTCCGCGAGGTCGACGACCCACGCCTCGCCGCCGAGCTCGTCGGCGAGGCGCTTCGCGCCGTCGGGCTCCACGTCCGCGACGACCACCTCGGCGCCGCGCGCGGCGAGCTCCCGCGCGCAGGCCGCGCCGATGCCGGAGGCGCCGCCGGTGACCAGGGCCCGACGCCCGGCGAGCGTGCGCTCGCCGGGCGACGGGCGGGTGGAGCCGCCCGTCATGCCGCCGCCCCGGCGGTCTCGCGGTCGCGGGCGTCGAGGTCGCGCAGGGAGATGCCGCGGGTCTCGCGCATGCTCAGCACGGCCACGGTGGTGATCGCGCCGGCCACGAGCAGGTAGACGGCGGTGGGCCACCACGAGCCGGTGGTCTTGAGCCAGGTCGTGGCGAGGATCGGGGCCAGCGAGCCGGCGACGATCGACGTCACCTGGTAGGAGATCGACACCCCCGAGTACCGCATCCGGGTCGGGAACATCTCGGCCATGATGGCGGGCTGCCCGGCGTACATGAGCGCGTGGAACAGCAGGCCGACCATGATGACGACGAGCGCCACGACGGTGCTCCTCGTGCCGAACGCGGGGAACGCCCACAGGCCCCAGGTGCCGCCCAGGATCGCGCCGGCGAGGTACACGGGCTTGCGGCCGAGGCGGTCGGCCAGGCGCCCGACCCACAGGATCACGACGAAGTGGAAGGCGTGGGCGATCGCGACGACGCCGAGGATCGACGCCGTGTCCATCCCAAGCCCGGTGCCGAGGTAGACGATCGAGAAGCTCACCACCAGGTAGTACATGATGTTCTCCGCGAACCGCAGGCCCATGCCGGTGAGCACGCCGCGCGGGTACCGCCGGACGACGTCGCGGACGCCGTAGCCCGACGTCGTGCCCTCCTCGAGCTCGGCCTTCGCCTCCTCGAAGATGGGGGCGTCGGTGATGGTGGTGCGGATCCAGTAGCCGACCAGCACGACGACGGCCGACAGCCAGAAGGCGACGCGCCAGCCCCAGGAGAGGAACGCGGCGTCGGACAGCGTGGTGGACATGATCCACAGCACGGCGGTCGCGAGCAGGTTGCCCACCGGCACGGCGGCCTGCGGCCACGCGGCCCACTGGGCGCGGCTGCGGTCCGGCGCGTGCTCCGCGACGAGCAGCACGGCGCCGCCCCACTCGCCGCCGAGCGCGATGCCCTGCACGAAGCGCAGCAGCACGAGCAGGGCGGGCGCCGCGAGGCCGATCGCGTCGTAGCTCGGCAGGCAGCCCATGAGCACGGTCGCGGCGCCGATCATCATGATCGTGACCTGGAGGGTGTGCTTGCGGCCCAGCCTGTCGCCGAGGTGCCCGAAGATCACGCCGCCCAGCGGACGGGCCAGGAAGCCGATCGCGTACGTGACGAAGGCGGCGATGATGCCGTCGTACTGGTTGCCCATGGCGGGCATCAGCACCTTGTCGAACACGAGCGCCGCGGCGGTCGCGTAGAGGAAGAAGTCGTACCACTCGACGACCGTGCCGGCCATCGAGGCGGACACGATCCTGGTGAGCAACGAGCGGTCGCTGCCGCCGTCGCCCGTGCCGTGCGTCGCGCCGTCCGGCGCCGTGCTCTGGCCCGCGGCCATGGTTCCTCCGTGTCGTCGTTGACACCGTGGCGTCGTCGCCACCTGACGCCGAGGATGCTGCCGGTCCCGGCCGTGTGCGCGCAACGCCCAACCGAGCACGCGTGGTGTGCACGGATGCACAGCGGGTGCGGCGGGCAGTAGGGTGCCGGCGTGCCGACGACGCCGCCCTCGCCCGACCAGCTCCTCGTGCTGCTCGAGGTCGCCCGCACCGGCCGGCACACCACCGCGGCCGAGGTGCTCGGCGTCAACCACACGACCGTCGCCCGCAACGTGGCCGCGCTCGAGCGCGCGCTCGGCGGCCGGGTGCTGGTGCGCGGCGCCGACGGCTGGGAGCTGACGCGGCTGGGGGAGCGGGCCGCGCGCGCCGCCGAGGCGGTCGCCGCGGCCGTCTCCGGTCTCGCCACGCCGGACGGCGAGCCGGACCCGGTCACCGGCGTCGTGCGGATGACGGCGACCGACGGGTTCAGCGCCTACGTCGCGTCGCCCGCGGTGGCCGCGCTGCGCAACCGCCACCCGGATCTGTCCGTCGAGCTCGTCACCGTCACCCGGCACGCCATGCAGCACCGCTCCGGCGTGGACGTGGAGGTCGTGGTGGGCGAGCCGCAGGTGGGTCGCGCCAAGGCCGTGCGGCTCGGCGACTACGAGCTCGGCATGTACGCGTCGCGGGACTACCTCGCGCGTCACGGCGCCCCGGCGACGGTGGCGGACCTCGCGGACCACGGGCTGGTCTACTTCGTGAACTCGATGCTGCAGGTGGACGCGCTCGACGCCCCGCGGCGGCTGGTACCCGGGATGCGCGACGCGCTCACGTCGACCAACGTCTTCGTGCACGTCGAGGCCACCCGGGCGGGCGCGGGCGTCGGGTTCCTGCCGTGCTTCATGGCTGACCGGCACGCCGACCTGGTGCGCCTGCTCCCGGGCGAGGTGCGCGACCGGCTGCCCTACTGGGCGGTGGTGCACCCGGAGTCGTGGCGGCGACCCGCCGTCGCGGCGCTGCTCGAGGCCCTGCGCGACCAGGTGGCACGGAGCCGCGAGGCGCTCCTCGGCGTCGGCGGCCGGCCGGGCTGACCGGGGCGCCTCAGGGTTCCCCCAGGGTCGAACCGGGGGCACACCCCATGGTCGCGGACAGGCCCGGCGCCGCAGGGTGGGAGGCATGATCGACGCGATCGCCACCGGGTTGGCCCAGGTCTGGGGACAGCTGGAGAGCACGCTGTTCGCGCTCGTGTCCTCCGCCTGGGCGTTCCCCGCCCTCTTCGGGGCGACCGCGGCGGACGGCTTCTTCCCGCCCGTGCCCGGCGAGACCGTGATCATCATGATGGCGGTGGGCGCCGAGACCGGACAGGGCGTGAATCTCGCGCTCGTGGTCCTCGTCGCGGCCCTCGGCGCCTGGTGCGGCGACCAGGTGGCCTACGCGCTCGGGCGGGCCCTGGGCACGTCGCGCGTCCCGTTCCTGCGCGGCCCGCGCGGGCAGCGCGCCGTCGCCTGGGCGGCCCGCTCCTTCGAGCGGCGCGGCGCGTCCGTCGTCCTCGGGGCGCGCTTCGTGCCGGTCGGGCGGACGGCGGTCAACGTCACCGCGGGCGCGGTCGGGTTCTCGCGGCGCCGTTTCATGGGCCTGTCGGCCGTCGCGTCCCTGGCGTGGGCGACGTGGTCCGTGCTGCTCGGGGTGGTGGCCGCCCAGCCGTTGGGCGACCACCCGCTGCTCGCCGTCGCCGTCGGGATCGTCGTGGGCACGCTGCTCGGCTTCGTCGTCGACCGCGTCCTCACGGCCTGGGCCGTCCGCGGCCGTCGTGCCGCGCCCGCGCCGCGGACGGCATCGGGGGCAGCCGTCGTGGCGCAGCGGGAGCCGGCGCTCGCGGGCGGCACCGGGGGGGGGGGGGGGGGCGGGGAGGGGGGGGGGCCGCCCTGGACCCCGCACAGACGCCCCGTCGCCGCAACTGCGCACCCGCACACCGCTTCCTGCACGTCATGTCGCCGTTACCGGCCATTCAGACGCGCTTGCAACCCTCTCAGGATGCAGCCAGCTGTGCCGACCCCCCGCAACGGGAAAATTCCCGGCAGAGACCGTGCGATTCCCGCG
>NZ_JBHVSQ010000003.1:187240-228279 GCF_042885055.1 Isoptericola sp. NPDC058082
ACGTCCGGGTCCTTCCGCGGTCGTCGCCCCGCACCCGTGCCGTGGATGGCGTGGGGGGCAGCCGTTGGGGGGGGGGGGGAGCTGGCGCGGGGGGGGGGCACCGAGCCGGGGGCCCTTCCCCGCGCCGCGGCCGCCCTCAGTGCTCCCTGCGGTCCTTCTCGTCCCCGATGAAGTCGGCGACGGCGTCGTCGACGCCGTCGAGGTTCATGTCGGAGGTGCGGGCCCGCCGGGCGTCCCAGCGCAGGGTGAGGGCGCCGAGCACCGCGGCGATCACCGACCCCAGCAGGATGGCGGCCTTGGCGCCCTCCGTGTGCTCCGACGCGTGCCCGAACGACAGCTCGGACACGAGCAGCGCCACCGTGAACCCGATGCCGGCGAGGAAGCCGACGGGCAGCAGGTCGCGCACGCCGATGCCCTGCGCGAGCCGGAGCGGGGTGAGGCGCGTGACCAGCGCCGTCGTGCCCAGCACCCCGATCAGCTTGCCCACCACGAGCCCGACGGTGATCGCCGGGACCACCGGCTGCCCGAGGATCTCGGTGACGCCGCCGCCGTCGACCAGGTCCACGCCGGCCGCGAAGAACGCGAAGACCGGCAGCGCGACGCCCTGCGACCACGGCTTGACCGCCCGCTCGTAGCGGTGCGTGCGCGGGACCGCCTCGCCGTGGGTGGGCCGGGCCGCCACCGTGAAGCCCATGAGCACGCCGGCCACGGTCGCGTGCACCCCGGAGGCGTGCATGAACGCCCAGGCCACCGCGAAGAGCGGCACGAGCATCCACCAGTACGGCCGCCGGGACCGGACGACCAGCCCGAACACCACGATCACGGCGAGCGAGGCGGCGAGGTAGCCGAAGTTCAGGGACTCCGTGTAGAAGACGGCGATGACGATGATCGCGAGCAGGTCGTCGACCACCGCGAGGGTGAGCAGGAACGTGCGCACCGCGGCGGGCAGGCCCTTGCCGAACACGGCCAGCACGCCGAGCGCGAAGGCGATGTCGGTGGCCGTGGGGATGGCCCACCCCTGGAGAGCTCCGGGCTCGCCCAGCGCGACGACGATCACCGAGTAGAGGACGGCGGGCACCGCCATGCCCCCGACGGCGGCGAGCATCGGCACACCCGCCTCCTTCGGGCTGCGGAGGCTGCCGGCGACGAACTCGTGCTTGAGCTCCACGCCGACGACGAAGAAGAAGATCGCGAGCAGGCCGTCCGCCGCCCACTCCGCGACCGTGAGGTCGAGGTGCACGGACAGCGGCCCCAGCCGGTCGAAGCCGAGCACCGCCTCGGACAGGGCGAAGTACCACTCGCGCCACGGGGCGTTCGCGCAGATCAGGGCGAGGAGGGCGGCGCCGATGAGGAGCGCCCCGCCCGTGGTCTCGCGGGAGGCGAAGCGGCGGAGCCGGGTGCCGAGGGGCTGGGTGGCGGTCTCGGAGGTCAGGGTTCTTTCTCCTGTCCGGTCGTGGGGTCGCTGGTCTCCCGGCGTTGCAGCCGGTGCCACCGACCAGACTTCCCGGCTCACCCGCGGGCCAGCCTAACGTCCGTGGCGGGTGCCCGGCCCCGGCGTCCGTCAGGTCGCCTCGCGGGCCATCCCGACCAGCTTGGTCAGGGTGTTCCAGTTCCGGGCGGTGGTCCAGGTACCGGCGGCCTTGTCGATCGCCGCCGGGGTGAGCTTCGACCGGCCGATGCCCGCCACGTAGTCCACGTAGAGCACGCCGTCGACGACGGCGAACCGCTCGGGCCGGCCCTCGGCGAGCCGGGCGAGGGCGTCGGCGTCCACGGGTGCGGGGGAGACGTGCACCTGCACCTGGGCCGGGTGGTCCGCGACGGCGTCCGGGAACGGGTCGGCGGCGAGGAACGCCGCCACGCGCTCCGCCGTCAGGGCGACGGCGCGCAGGTCGCCACCGAGCTGCGCGGCGAGCGCGGCGGTGACGCGCTCGGCGACGTCGGCGTCGTCCGCCGGCCCCACCGCGACCAGGTTCCCGCTGTTGGCGTAGGTGCGGGCGTCGGTGAGGCCCGACGTGGCGGCGGCGTCGCGCAGGTCGGCGGAGCTCACGCGGCGCGAGCCGCCGACGTTCACGCCGCGCAGCAGCACGACCCAGGCGGTCGGGTCGTCGGTGGGCTTGGAGGGGTTCGGGGTCACGGCTCCATGGTGCTCGCCCTGCCCGCGTGCGTCGCGGCGGGGTCCGGGGCGTGAACGCCGGGTGACAACTTCCCGACCCGCCGACGTGGGGGTGGTGGCGCGAATCACAGCGTCGTAGTTTGGCGGCAGGGACGGTGTCCAGCCGTCCTCGGGGAGGCCAGCCGATGGGGTTCACGCTCCGTGCGGGAGGGCCGGCTCCGGTCCGGCGCCGCGCGGCGCCCCCGGGGCGGCCGCCCGTCCACCTGGAGGGAGCTCGCCGTGGCCCGAACTGCACCCGTCCCTGAGCGCGACACCGTCGACGCCGTCGACCCGGACGGCACCGCCCCGCGCACGTTCGTCGTCGACACGTCCGTGCTGTTGTCCGACCCTCGGGCGATCCACCGCTTCGCCGAGCACGACGTCGTCCTGCCGGTCGTCGTCATCACGGAGCTGGAGGCCAAGCGGCACCACGCCGAGCTCGGCTACTTCGCCCGCAGCGCGCTGCGGATGCTCGACGACCTGCGCCTCAAGCACGGCCGCCTCGACGCCGCCATCCCCGTCGGCGACGCCGGCGGCACGCTCCGCGTGGAGCTCAACCACACCGACCCGCAGGTGCTGCCCGCCGGGTTCCGGCTGGGCGACAACGACACCCGGATCCTGTCCGTGGCGGCCAACCTCGCGGCCGAGGGGCGCGACGTCACCGTCGTCTCCAAGGACCTGCCGATGCGGGTCAAGGCGTCGGCGGTCGGCCTGCGCGCGGAGGAGTACCGCCACGAGCTCGCCGTCGACTCCGGCTGGACCGGGATGCGCGAGATCGACGTCGCCGACGAGCAGGTGGGCACCCTGTACGAGGGGGGCGAGGTGGAGCTGGCCGCCCTCGACCCGGAGGTGGTCGAGGCCGCGTCGCCGCTGCTGTGCCACACCGGGCTGGTGATCCACTCGCCGGGCGGCTCCGCCCTCGGGCGCGTGACGCCCGACAAGACGGTGCGGCTCGTCCGCGGCGACCAGGACGTCTTCGGCGTGCACGGTCGTTCCGCCGAGCAGCGCATCGCCATCGACCTGCTGCTCGACCCCGAGGTGGGGATCCTGTCGCTGGGCGGGCGCGCCGGCACCGGCAAGTCGGCGCTGGCGCTGTGCGCCGGGCTGGAGGCGGTGCTCGAGCGCCGGCAGCACCGCAAGGTCATCGTGTTCCGCCCGCTGTACGCCGTGGGCGGTCAGGAGCTCGGCTACCTGCCCGGGTCCGAGTCCGAGAAGATGAACCCCTGGGCCCAGGCCGTGTACGACACGCTCGGCGCGCTCGTCTCGCCCGACGTCGTCGACGAGGTGATCGACCGCGAGATGCTCGAGGTGCTGCCGCTGACGCACATCCGCGGTCGGTCGCTGCACGACGCGTTCGTCATCGTCGACGAGGCCCAGTCCCTGGAGCGCAACGTGCTCCTCACGGTGCTGTCGCGCATCGGGCAGGACTCGCGCGTGGTCCTCACGCACGACGTCGCGCAGCGCGACAACCTGCGGGTCGGGCGGCACGACGGCGTCGCGGCCGTGATCGAGGCGATGAAGGGCCACCCGCTGTTCGCGCACGTGACGCTGACGCGCTCCGAGCGGTCGCCCGTCGCGGCGCTGGTCACCGAGATGCTGGAGTCGCTGGAGATCTGACGGGGCGCGCCGCGCCGCCGGTCAGGCCTTTGCCGGCATCGCCGGCCGGCGGCGCGGGTGCACCAGGACGACGGCGAGCACGCCGACGACGGCGCCGAGCACGGTGTCGAGGGCGCGCGAGGCCGCGATCCCCGCGGGGTCGACGGACCCGCCGAGCGAGGTCATCAGCAGGGCCATCGGGGTGATGGTGAGCATCGCCAGGCCGTAGTGACGCCCGACGACGACCTCCGTGACGACCTGCAGCACCACGACGACGACGCAGGTCGCGGCGAACGACAGGTGCGCCGCGAGGAGCGGCCAGGCGAGCAGGGCCCCCAGCACGGTGCCGCCCCCGCGCTGCAGCGCGCGGACCACGGCGTGGCGGGTGCTCGCCCCCTGCAGCGTGGCCGTGGCGCCGAGCTGCGCCCACGCGGGATGGCTCAGGCCGGCGGCGAGCGTGCCCGCACCGGCGACGACGCTCGCCAGCACCACGCGGACGCCCGCGAGCCGCCAGCCGGGGACGCGCCATCCCGCGCGGACGTCGTCGCGCAGACGGCGGCGCGCCGGCAGCGCGTCGGCGGGCGCGGCCGAGGTGCTCGGCGCGGCGGCGGACGGCGCGTCCAGCGCCGCGGCGACCGCGGCCAGCTCGGCGGCGAGCACCCGCGCGGTGTCGCGGGTGCGCCGGGAGGAGAGGTCGTCCGCCAGCACGTCGCCGGCACGGGCCACAGCGGCCGACGCGGCCCGCGCGACCTCCGGGGCGTCGGGGCCGGCGTCGAGCGACCTCCGCACCGCGTCCGCCGCCCGACGGACGGCCAGGCGCGCCGGTGCGCTCGGGCGCACGAGCCAGCCGCTCATCCCGACGACCCATGCCACGGCGGCGCCGAGGGCGAACGCGACGCCCCGTTCGCCGACGTCGCTCCAGGCCAGGGGGCCGACCATGCCGCCCGCCGCGGCGAAGACGACGATGCTCGCCCCGGGAGGCCCGGTGCGGACCAGGGTGCACAGGGCCGTCGTCGCGCCGGCGACGAGCGCCACCACCGCGAGGACCACGAGCACGGGGGCGCCCGCGGCGGTGAGGGAGGCCGTAAGCAGGAAGGCCACGACGAACACGGCGGCGACGCCGGCCAGCAGCGACGCGCGGCGCCGGTACGGCTCGTACCGCCCGTACAGGATGACGAGCGCCCCGAGAGACGCGAAGGCCGCCAGGTCGGTGCGCCCCACGGCGGCGCTGAGCGCGAGGACGACGGCGGCCGCGGCGCCCACGCGCAGCGCGGCCGCGAGCGTCGCGTCGGCGGGGTTGACGCGGAGCGCGGAGCGCAGGTGCGCGGGGTCGAGCACGTCGCGGGCGCTCGTCAGGACGGGGGAGGAGGTGGGAGGCATTGCCGACCATGATAGTTCACAGGTAAATCATCATGGAAGGAGTAGCGGTGTGACCTCTATCCTGTCGCCGTGGACTACATCGAGCGCGTGCGCGCGCAGTGGGCCGAGCGGTTGCCCGGTGTCGACACGTCCCCGGCCGACGTCGGCGCGCGGGTGCGCCGGATCGCCGCCCTGCTGGAGGTCGAGGTGTCCGGGGACCTCGCGACTCGCGACGTCACGCGTGCCGAGCTCGACGTCCTCACGGCGCTGCGGCGCTCCGGCCGCCCGCTGCGGGCGGGCGAGATCACCACGATGACGGGGTCGCCGGGCGCGTCGATCACCAAGCGCCTCGACCGGCTGGAGCGGGCCGGGCTGGTGGAGCGTGCCGTGCACGAGCGCGACAAGCGGGGCGTGCTGGTGGCGCTGACCGTGGAGGGGGAGGAGCTCGTCGACGAGCTGTTCCCGCGGCAGATCGAGCACGAGCGCGCGGCCCTGGTGGACCTGTCCGAGGCGGAGCGTGCCGAGCTCGGCCGCCTGCTCGCCGTCGTGCTGCGCCGGCTGGACCCGCGCGACTACTGAGCCACCACCCGGTCGTCCGGCGTGACGACGTGCTGTGCGGGGAGGCGCCGCACGTCTCAGGTGGAACCCCCCAGCCCCGCGCCCCGAGGGGCGCCTCCCCGCGTACGCCGACAGTAGCAGGTGAGGTTAGCCTTACCAACCCTGAGTCCAGGTTGCGGGAGGACGACGACGGCGGCAGCCCCGCTCTCCGGGACTGCCGCCGTCGTCGTGCTCGGGTCAGGCCTGCGGGGGCCGCGTCATCGACAGGACGTCGAGGGCCGAGTCGAGCTGGGCCTCCGTGACCTCGCCGCGCTCCACGAAGCCGAGGTCGATCACGGCCTCGCGCACCGTGAGGCCCTGCTTGACCGAGTGCTTCGCGACCTTGGCCGCGGCCTCGTAACCGATCACGCGGTTGAGCGGCGTGACGATCGACGGCGAGGACTCGGCGAACGCGCGGGCCCGGTCCACGTTGGCGGTGATGCCGGAGACCGTCTTGTCGGCGAGCGCGCGCGACGCGTTGGCGAGCAGGCGGATCGACTCCAGCACGCCCTGCGCGATCACCGGGATCTGCACGTTGAGCTCGAACGAGCCGCTCGCGCCCGCCCAGGCGACGGTGGCGTCGTTGCCGATCACGCGGGCCGCCACCATGAGCACGGCCTCCGGGATCACCGGGTTGACCTTGCCCGGCATGATCGACGAGCCCGGCTGGAGGTCGGGGATCGCGATCTCGCCCAGGCCGGTGTTCGGGCCCGAGCCCATCCAGCGCAGGTCGTTGCAGATCTTGGTGACCGACACGGCGATGGTGCGCAGCGCGCCCGAGAGCTCGACGAGACCGTCGCGCGCCGACTGCGCCTCGAAGTGGTCGCGCGCCTCCGTCAGCGGCAGGCCCGTGTCCTCGCGGAGCAGCTCGATGACGCGCTGCGGGAAGCCGGCAGGCGTGTTGATGCCGGTGCCGACCGCGGTGCCGCCCAGCGGGACCTCGGCCGCGCGGGGCAGCGCCGCCTCGACGCGCTCGACGCCGTAGCGGATCGCGGCGGCGTACCCGCCGAACTCCTGGCCGAGCGTGACCGGGGTGGCGTCCATGAGGTGCGTGCGGCCGGACTTCACGACGGTCGCGAACTCGTCGGACTTGGCGGCCAGCGCGTCGGCCAGGTGCTTCAGCGCCGGGACCAGGTCGTGGATCGCGCCGGCGGTGGCGGCGACGTGCACCGACGTCGGGAAGACGTCGTTGGAGGACTGCGAGGCGTTGACGTGGTCGTTCGGGTGCACGTCCTTGCCGAGCGCGCGCGTGGCCAGCGTGGCCAGCACCTCGTTGGTGTTCATGTTCGACGACGTGCCCGAGCCGGTCTGGAAGACGTCGACGGGGAAGTGCGCGTCGTGCGCGCCCGAGGCGACCTCGTCGGCCGCGGCGACGATGGCGTCCGCGACGTCCTGGTCGAGCACGCCCAGCTCGGCGTTCGCCCGCGCGGCGGCCTTCTTGACGCGCGCCAGGGCCTCGATGTGCCCGCGCTCGAGGGGGGTGCCGGAGATCGGGAAGTTCTCCACGGCCCGCTGCGTCTGCGCGCGGTAGAGCGCGTGCGCGGGGACGCGCACCTCGCCCATCGTGTCGTGCTCGATGCGGTACTCGGTCTCGCCCGCGCCGGACGCGCCGGGGACGACGGTGTCGGAAGTCATGCCTCTATCGTGCCGCACCCGCGCGGGCGTTCCGTCGTGAGCCGGATCACTCAGACGCGGTGCGGTCGTCGGGGCGGTCGTCGGTGCGGTCGTCGGTGCGGCGCGGGAGGATCGCGGGGTGACGTTCACCCACGTGGTGCTCTACCGCGCGATGAACCTCGGACACCGCGGCAGCCCGGTGCGCACCGAGCTGGAGGCCGCGCTGCTGGACGCGGGCGCGCGGTCGGTGCGGTCGTTCCAGACCAACGGCACCGTGCTGCTCGACCCGGGGGAGCCCGACGGGGGCGGCGACCCCTCCGCGGCCGAGCGGGTGGTGCGGGCCGCCGCCCCGCGGCTTGCCGAGCGGTCCGGCTATGCGCACCCCGCGCTGGTGCGCCCGCTCGACGACGTGGCGGCGGCGATCGACGGCGACCCGTTCGCGCTCACCCGCGACGAGCGGACGTATCGGGACACCCTGACCTTCGTGGACGGCGGGGAGCCGCTGACCGTCGACCTGCCCTGGACGGACCCGCGCGACCTGCTCGACCTCGTCGCCGCCCGACCGGGCGTGGTGCTCGCCGTCGTGCGGGGCGGCCCGGGGACGGGCGGCGACCCGAACTCCGTCGTCGAGCGGCTCACCGGCGGGGTCGCCACGACACGCACCCTCGGCACCGTGCGGCGGCTGCTGGCGGCCGCCGCACGGGCCTGAGCGGGCGGGGCCACCCGCTCGTCACGGTCAGGCGGAGGTCAGGCGGCGGCCGGCTGCTCGCCGACCTCGCCGTCGACCGCCACGAGGCGCGCGCTGCCGTCGTCCAGGTCGTAGACGACGCCGACCACGGCCAGGCGACCCTCGTCGACGGCCGTGCCGATCGCGGCCGAGTAGCCGCGCAGCAGCGCGACGGTGTGCTTGACGTGCTCCGTGCGCAGCACGTCCGGGTCGATCGGCCCGGTGACGCCCTGTCGGCTGGTGAGCTCCGCCACCGACGGGATGACCTTGTCGACCACGGCGCGCACGAACCCCGGGGGCTGCTCGCCGGTCGCGAGGGTGTGCGCCGTCGCCGCGACGGCGCCGCACGAGTCGTGCCCCAGCACCACCACGAGCGGCGTGTGCAGCACCTCCGTGCCGTACTCGATGGAGCCGAGCACGGTCGTGTCCACCACGTGGCCGGCGGTGCGCACCACGAAGACGTCGCCCAGGCCCTGGTCGAAGATGATCTCGGCCGCCACCCGGGAGTCGGAGCACCCGAAGATCACCGTGTGCGGGTGCTGCACCGTGCGCAGCTCGTGGCGGCGGACGGCGTCCTGGTCGGGGTGCTCCGGCTCGTCGCGGACGAAGCGGCCGTTGCCGGCCCGCAGGCGGGTCCAGGCCTCGGTGGGGGTCAGGGTCATGAGTGCTCCTCTGCTCCGTGCTCGTCTGTTCCGCGCTCGTCAGTTCCGTGCTCGCCGACCCGCACGCGATCCGGCCCGATGAGATCGTGCGGCCACGGCGGGTTCGCGCCGGCCCGGGAGACGGTCACGGCGGCCACGGCCACGGCGCGCACGAGCATCCGTGCCGTCGCCGCGCGGTCGATGGCGCGCAGCGCGTCCCTCCGGGCCGCGCCCAGCAGGTCCGCGCCCCACAGCCAGTCCAGGAGGGCGCCCATGAACGAGTCGCCCGCACCGACGGTGTCGACCACGTCGACCCGCGGGGCCGCGACGGCGACCTCGCCGGCCGCCGTCACCGCCGTCGCACCCTCGCCGCCGAACGTCACCACGACGACCGCCGGCCCGGTGGCCTGCCAGGCGCGCGCGACGTCCAGCGGCTCGCGGCCCGGGTACAGCCACGCCAGGTCCTCGTCGCTGACCTTCACCACGTCCGAGAGCGCGACGATCTCCTCGACCCGCGGCCGCACGACGTCGGCGTCGCCCATGATCGCGGGCCTCGCGTTGGGGTCATAGGTCACTGTCGACGTCGCCCGGGCGACCTCCACCAGCTCCCGCACGTCGGCGTCCCCCGGCGGGAGCATCGCGGCGATGGAGCCGGTGTGCACGGCCAGCGTTTCGTCGCCGGCACCCGCGCCGGCGGGGACCTGCCAGTCGAGGTCGAACTCGTAGGTCGCGGCGCCCGCCTCGTCCAGCGTCGCCTGCGCGACGCTCGTGCGCGACGCGCCGTCGCTGCCGGGGGCCAGGACGACGCGGGACCCTGCGAGCCACGACCGGACGTCTTCGCCGCGCGTGTCCCGACCGAGCCAGGTCGCCAGCCGCACGTCACGGCCGAGGCGGCCGAGGGTGAGAGCGACGTTCGCGAGGCTGCCGCCCGGGTGCTCCTCGCTGGTCCCGTCGGGCCGGTGCACGACGTCGACCAGCGCCTCGCCCACCGCGAGGACGTGCGCGCTCACGCGTCCTCCTCCTCGTCCTCGGTGGTGGCGTCGGCAGCGGACGAGGCCGTCTGCGCCGCCGCGAGCCGCTCGCGCGCGCCGTCGAGCCACTGCTGGCAGCGCGCCGCCAGCGCCTCGCCACGCTCCCAGAGTGCGAGCGACTCCTCGAGGGGCTCGCTGCCGGCCTCCAGCCGGGCGACCACCTGGACGAGCTCGTCGCGGGCGGCTTCGTACGTCAGGGCGGAGACGTCGGCGGGCAGGTCGGGGGCACCGGGGTTCGCATCGGTCACGGGGGACAGTCAACATCACCTCGCCGACAGGCCGCCGACGTCGTCCGCGCTGCGGGCGGAAATGCCTTGCGGGCGGCCCGGCGGTCGGGCAGCGTGCGCGGCATGGGTCATCTGGAGGTGGCGCACGTCGAGCACGTGCTGCCGGACGGGCGCACGCTGCTCGACGACGTCTCGTTCCGCGTCCCCGAGGGCAGCGCCACGGCTCTCGTCGGCCCCAACGGCTCCGGGAAGACCACCCTGCTGCGCCTGCTGTCGGGCGACCTGGTACCGCAGGCGGGCTCCGTCACCGTGACGGGCGGGCTCGGCGTCATGCGGCAGTTCGTCGGCTCCGTGCGGGACGAGACGACCGTGCGCGACCTGCTCGTCGACGTCGCGCCGCCGCGGGTGCGCGACGCCGCGCGCGCCGTCGACGCTGCGGAGCTGGCGATCATGGAGGTCGACGACGAGCCCGCGCAGCTCGCCTACGCGCAGGCGCTCGCCGACTGGGCCGAGGCGCAGGGCTACGAGGCCGAGACGCTGTGGGACGTGTGCACCGTCGCCGCGCTCGGCGTCCCGTACGAGCAGGCGCGGTGGCGCGAGGTGCGCACCCTGTCCGGCGGCGAGCAGAAGCGGCTCGTCCTGGAGGCGCTGCTGCGCGGGCCGGACGAGGTGCTGCTGCTCGACGAGCCCGACAACTACCTCGACGTGCCCGGCAAGCGGTGGCTCGAGGACCAGCTGCGGGCCACCCGCAAGACCGTCCTGTTCGTCTCGCACGACCGCGAGCTGCTGGCGCGCGTCGCCGACCGCATCGTCTCCCTCGAGCCCGCGCCGTCCGGCGCCGACGCCTGGGTGCACGGCGGCGGCTTCGCCACGTTCCACGAGGCGCGGCGCGAGCGGTTCGCGCGGTTCGAGGAGCTGCGCCGGCGCTGGGACGAGAAGCACGCCCAGCTGGTGCGGCTGGTGCGCGAGCTGCGGCAGGCGGCCGCGAACAGCGACGCGATGGCGTCGCGCTACCGCGCCGCGCAGACCCGCCTGAGCAAGTTCGAGGAGGCCGGCCCGCCTCCCGAGCCCCCGCGCGAGCAGGACATCCGGATGCGCCTGCGCGGCGGCCGGACGGGGGTGCGCGCGCTGACCTGCGAGCGGCTCGGGCTCACGGGGCTCATGCAGCCGTTCGACCTGGAGGTCTTCTACGGCGAGCGGGTCGCGGTCCTCGGGTCGAACGGTTCCGGCAAGTCGCACTTCCTGCGGCTGCTCGGGGGCGACGACGTCGCGCACACGGGCGAGTGGCGCCTCGGCGCGCGCGTCGTGCCCGGCGTCTTCGCGCAGACCCACGCCCACCCGGAGCTGTTCGGGCGCACGCTCACCCAGATCCTGTGGGAGGACCACGCCCGCGACCGCGGGGCGGCGATGTCCGTGCTGCGCCGCTACGAGCTGACCGTCGCCGCGGACCGCGCGTTCGACCGCCTGTCGGGCGGGCAGCAGGCGCGGTTCCAGATCCTGCTGCTCGAGCTCGCCGGCTGCACCGCGCTGCTGCTCGACGAGCCGACGGACAACCTCGACCTGGCCAGCGCCGAGGCGCTGCAGGACGGCCTGGAGGCGTTCGACGGCACCGTCCTCGCCGTCACGCACGACCGCTGGTTCGCGCGCTCGTTCGACCGGTTCCTGGTGTTCGGCGCGGACGGCACCGTGCGCGAGACGCCCGAGCCCGTCTGGGACGAGGGGCGGGTCGCCCGCGCACGGTGACGCGCGTCGGAGGTTCGGGCGCCGGTCACGACCGGCCGCTGAAGAAGGCGCGCAGGTCCGCGGCGAGCAGCTCGGGCTCCTCCATCGCGGGGAAGTGCCCGCCCTCGGCGTGCTCCACCCACTGGTCGATCGCGCTCCAGCCGTTGAACACCTTCGCCATGAGCGGGTGCGTGTCGAACACGGACCACGCGGAGGGGACGTCGGAGGCGGAGAGCCAGTCGAGCCCGGAGTGCGACGCCTCGTAATAGAACTGGGCGCTCGACGCCCCGCTGCGGGTGAACCAGTAGAGCGACACGTTGGCCAGGAGCTGGTCGCGGTCGACGGACTCCGCAGGCGTGGGGTGCGCGGGGTTGGTCCAGGTCTGGAACTTCTCCGCGACCCAGGCGAGCTGACCGACCGGCGAGTCCGTAAGGGCCGCGCCGATCGTGTCGGGGCGGTGGTTCTGCATCTCGAAGTAGCCGTGCTCGGCGGCGTCGCGCGCGCGGACCGCGTCGATCTGCGCCACCTCGTCGTCGGTCAGCCCGTCGGGAGCGGGATACGCGGTGCCCACCATGCCGAGCGACCGGCCGTCGCTCCCGACGTGGGTGCCGATCACGCGCTGGGGGTACAGGCCCGCCAGGCGGCCGGTGGTGCCGGCCCCGATGTCGGTGCCGTGCACGGCGAACCGGTCGTACCCGAGGCGGGTCATGATCTCGGCGTAGGCCTCGGTGGTGCGCGCCACCTCCCAGCCGGTGCCGGACAGCGGCGTCGAGAAGCCGAACCCGGGCAGGGACGGGACGACGACGTGGAACGTGTCCGTGAGCAGCGGGATCAGGCGCTGGTACTCGACGAACGACCCCGGCCACCCGTGGCACAGGAGCAGCGGGATCGCGTCCGGGTCCGCGGAGCGGGCGTGCACGACGTGGAAGGTCTGGCCGTCGACGACGGTCGTGACCTGCTCGTGCGCGTTCAGGGCGGCCTCCTGCGCGCGCCAGTCGAAGTCGTCGCGCCAGTAGGCGGCCAGCTCGCGCAGGTACGGCAGGGGGATGCCGCGGCCGAAGTCCGTGCGGTCGTCGCGGCCGGGCACGGGCAGGGGCCAGCGGGTGCGGGCCAGCCGGTCGCGCAGGTCGTCGAGGTCCGCCTGCGGGACCTCGACGCGGAAGGGGACGAGGGCGGTGTCTGCGGTGTTCTCGGTCATGGCTCCACGCTCGCAGCAATCGCGGAAGACTTGCTTCCGCGATGGGTGAGATGCTCCGAACATGCTCGAGACCTCGGCCCGGCTCCTCCAGCTCCTGTCCCTGCTGCAGCTGCGGCGCGACTGGACCAGCGGAGACCTCGCCGAGCGGCTCGGGGTGAGCACCCGCACCGTGCGCACCGACGTCGGCAAGCTGCGCTCGCTCGGCTACCCCGTCGAGGCCCGGCCCGGGGTCGCCGGCGGGTACCGGCTCGCCGCCGGGTCGGCGATGCCGCCGCTGGTGCTGGACGACGACGAGGCGGTGGCGGTCGCGATCGGGCTCACCGCGGCCGCGCACGGGCCGCTCGGCGAGGGGGAGACCGCCCTCACCGCGCTCGCGAAGGTCGAGCAGGTGATGCCCGCGCACCTGCGGCGGCGCGTCGAGGCCGTCCGGGAGGCGACGAGCGTCGTGCCGGACGGGGACCCGGCGCCCGACCTGGAGGTGCTCGGTGGTGTCGCCGCCGCGATCCGGGCCGGCGAACGGCTCCGGTTCCGCTACACCACCCACGACGGTTCCGAGTCGTCCCGGCACACGGAACCGCACCGCCTGGTGCGCTGGGGGTCGCGCTGGTACCTGCTGGCCTGGGACCTCGACCGCCTGGACTGGCGCGTCTTCCGTGCCGACCGGATCGCGCTGCGCCCGCCCACCGGGTCGCGGTTCCGGCCGCGCGTCATCCCCGAGGACGTGGTGCTGCGGCACGTCGTGGCGCGGGTGGGCCGGGCGACGTGGCGCTACCGGGCCAGGATCCTCGTGCACGCATCGGCCGCGGAGGTCGTCGCGAAGGTCGGCTCCCCGCTCGAGGTGGAGGAGACCGGGCCGTCCAGCTGCCGGGTCGAGGTCGGCAGCGACGACCCCGACCGGCTCGCCCTGTGGATCACACAGCTCGGGATGGACGTCGAGGTGCTCGAGGGGGACGAGCTGGCCGCGGCGTTCGGCCGGCTCGCGGACCGGTTCAGGCGGGCTGCGCGGGTGCGGCCGTCGCGGTGACGGCGGCCTCCAGCGATCCCTCGGCGACGCGCACGTGCACCGCGTCGCCGGTCGCGACGTCGCGGGCCGCGCGCACCACGTGCCCGTCCCCGCGCTGCACGACGGCGTACCCGCGCTCGAGCGTGGCCTGCGGCGAGAGCGCGCGGACCTGGGCCTCGAGCCGCCCGACCTCGCCCGCGGCGCGCAGCAGCGCGGCGTCCAGCCGGTGGCGGGCGTGCCGCACGAGCTGGGCGATCTCGCGCTCGCGGACGTCGACCGTCGTCTGGGGCCGGGCCAGCACCGGCCGCGTCCGCAGCGCGTCGAGGCCGTGCTGCTCCCGCTCCACCCGGGCCGAGACCGCGGCGCGCATCCGCCGGCGCGCCTGGTCGAGGCGCAGCCGCTCCTCCGCGACGTCGGGCACGACCTGCTTCGCGGCGTCCGTCGGGGTCGACGCGCGGTGATCGGCGACGAGGTCCAGCAGCGGGGTGTCGGTCTCGTGCCCGATGGCGCTGACCAGCGGCGTCGTGCAGGCTGCGGCCGCCCGCACCAGGGCCTCGTTGCTGAACGGCAGCAGGTCCTCCACCGAGCCGCCGCCGCGCGCCACGACGATCACCTCGACCTCCGGCCGGGCGTCGAGATCGGCGATCGCGCCGCTCACCTCGCGCACGGCGTCGACGCCCTGCACCGCGACCTCGCGGATCTCGAACCGCACCTGCGGCCAGCGGGCGCGCGCGTTCACGACGACGTCGTGCTCGGCCTTCGACTCGCGCCCGCAGACGAGGCCCACGACGGCGGGCAGGAACGGCAGAGGGCGCTTGCGGTCGAGGTCGAACAGGCCCTCGGCCGCGAGCACGCGGCGGAGCTGGTCGATGCGTGCGAGCAGCTCGCCGACGCCCACCTGGCGCACCGCCGTCGCGCGCATCGACAGGCGGCCGGTCTTGACCCAGAACTCGGGCTTGGCCTGCACCACGACGTGGTCGCCCACCTCGGGCTTGTGGTGGAGACCCTCGTAGATCCGCGACAGCAGGTGCACGGGCAGCGAGGCCTCGGCGTCGGTGTCGCGCAGCGTGACGAACTGCATCCCCGCCCGGGGGCGGTAGGTGTGCTCCACGACCTGGCCCTCGACCCAGACCGACGACATCCTCGCGACGTAGTCCCGGATCTTCGCGGACAGCAGCCGCACCGGCCACGGGCGCTCCGCGGTCGTGTCGCGGGCGAGCTCGGGCAGGGGCTGCGGCTGGGCTGTTGTCCGGGATTCCGGCTGGGACGTGTCCGACACGCCGTCCAGCATGCCCCACGCCCCCGACGAGCTCCTCGGACGGCCGTCAGGCGCCCGTCACAGGACGTCCACACCCGCCCACCTAGACTGGCCGCGTGACTGTGACCAGCCCGGCCCCCGCCACCCCGACGACCACCAAGCGCGTGCTCCTCGCCGCGCCCCGCGGCTACTGCGCGGGGGTGGACCGTGCGGTGGTCGCGGTGGAGAAGGCGCTCGAGACGTACGGCGCGCCCGTGTACGTGCGCAAGGAGATCGTGCACAACAAGCACGTGGTCGAGACGCTGCGCGACCGCGGCGCGATCTTCGTCAACGAGACGGACGAGGTGCCCGAGGGCGCGCGGCTCGTCTTCTCCGCGCACGGCGTCTCGCCCGCGGTCCGCGCGTCCGCCGCGGCCCGCAGCCTCGACACCATCGACGCCACCTGCCCGCTGGTGACGAAGGTGCACAAGGAGGCCGTCCGGTTCGCCAAGGACGACTACGACATCCTCCTCATCGGCCACACCGGCCACGAGGAGGTCGAGGGCACCGCCGGCGAGGCGCCCGACCACGTGCAGGTCGTCAACTCCCCGGACGAGGTCGACCAGGTGCAGGTCCGCGACCCGCACAAGGTCGTCTGGATCTCGCAGACCACCCTGTCCGTGGACGAGACGATGGAGACCGTGCGCCGCCTGCGCGACCGGTTCCCCGAGATGCAGGACCCGCCCAGCGACGACATCTGCTACGCCACGCAGAACCGCCAGGTCGCGGTGAAGAAGCTGGCCCCGGAGTGCGACGTCGTCGTCGTCGTGGGCTCCGCGAACTCGTCGAACTCGGTGCGGCTGGTCGAGGTGGCGCTGCAGGCCGGCGCCCGCACCGCGTACCGGGTGGACCGCGCGACCGAGATCGAGGACGCCTGGCTCGACGGCGCGACGACGGTGGGCGTCACGTCCGGCGCGTCGGTGCCGGAGATCCTCGTGCAGGACGTCATCGCGCACCTGGACAGCCACGGCTTCGGCGCGGTCGAGGAGGTCCGCACCGCCACCGAGGACCTGATGTTCTCCCTGCCGCGCGAGCTGGCGCGCGGCCTCAAGGCCGCGGGCCACGAGGAGAAGCGCCCCCGTCGCGGCGCGCGGACCGCGCTGCCCGTCGAGCCGGCCTGACGCCGCCGGTCGCGCGGCTCAGCCGGCGGCCGACTCGCCCTTCTCCTCGGCCCCGGACGCGCGCTCGAGGTCGCGCTGCGCGGCGTCGACGAGCGACTCGACCGAGTCGTCGCGGTCCCCGTCCGCGGTCAGGGTGCCGAGGTCGACGACCAGGCCCTCCTCGACCGCCAGCAGCTCGGGCTTGGTGACCGCGCGGGTCGTGTCCTCGACCGCCTTGAGCGGCTCGATGGCCTGACCCGCGTCCACGACCTTGAGCTCGACCATCCGCCGCGCCTGCGGCAGCACGCGGGTCTCCAGCGACCCGACGAACGAGTTGTAGTGCTTGGTCGCGGCGGTCATCGACTGACCGAGCTTGGTGATGCTCTTGGTCATCGTGACGATGCGCGCGTAGAGCTCCTTGCCGGTCTGCAGCACCTTCTGCGCATCCTCGGCGATGGCGTCCTGCTGCCACGCGTACGCCACGGTGCGGAGCATGGCGACGAGGGTCATCGGGGTGGCGACGAGCACCCGCTTGCGGATCGCCGTCTCGAGCAGGTCGGGCTGGCGCTCGACCGCCGCCGCCAGGATGGGCTCGGCCGGGACGAACAGCACCACGAACTCGGGCGCCGCGTCGAACTGCGCCCAGTAGGCCTTGCCCGCCAGCACGTCCACGTGCTTGGCGAGGTCCTTGGCGTGGGCGTCGAGCTCCTTGTCGCCGTCGGCGGGGCTCTCCGCCTGCTGGGCGCGCAGGTACGCGCTGAGGGGCACCTTGGCGTCGACCACGATGTTCTTGCCACCCGCCAGGCTGACGACCAGGTCGGGGATCAGGGTGTCGCCCTCGGCCGTCGTGCGGTGCACCTGCGCCTCGAAGTCGACGTGGTCCACCATCCCGGCGGCCTCAACCACGCGCTTCAGCTGGAGCTCGCCCCACACGCCGCGCGTCTGGTTGGACCGCAGCGCCGAGACGAGGTCGCTGGTGCCGACGCGCAGCTGCGAGTTGACCGTCTCGAGCTGGCGCAGCTGCTCCGTGAGGGCCGTGTGTCCCTGGAGGCGCGCCTGCTCGGCGGTGTCGACGCGGGCGTTGACCTTGTCGAGGGTCTTGCTCATCGGGTCGAGCAGCGCGCGGATCGCCTGCTCACGCTGCGCGAGCGTCTCGTCGTTCTTCTGCGTGCTGCGCCGCAGCCGCTCGTCCGCGAGGTCGAGGAACTGCTTCTGGTTCGCCGTGAGAACGTCGTTGGCCAGCGCGCGGAACCGCTGTGCCGCGGCCTCCTGGTCGCCCTTGGCCTCGGCGAGCTGCTCCTCGAGGTGCTCGCGCACCTGGGTGAGCAGCCGGTCGGCCTGCTCGCGCGCCTCCGTCACGCGCCGGTCCGCCTCCTCGCGGGACTGCGCGCGCTGCTCCGCCAGCCGGCGCTCGCTCTCCTGCGCCGCCTGCCCGAGGCGGCTGCGCAGCTCGGCGGCGTCGCGCCGCAGGACCTCGAGCTCGCCTTGCTCCTGGACCCGCTGGAGCTCGTCGGACCGGCCCGCCCTCGCGGCGCGGGTCGCGTGCCCCAGCCACCCCACCAGCACTCCTACGCCCAGGGCGCCGAGGATGAGGATCACTGCGAGGCTCGTCGTCATGCGCCACACGGTGTCATGGGGCACCGACACGTCCCAGCCCCCACGCGGCGCTCCGCGCACTACGGTTGACCCGTGAGCGACCAGACCGGGCCGCCGCCCGCCGCCCCCGCCCCCGTCCCTCCGCCCGACCTCGCCGCCGCCCTGAGCCTGCGCGGCCTGTGGAAGCGGTTCGGCCAGAAGATCGCCGTCGCCGGCGTGGACCTCGACGTCCCGACCGGCTCGTTCTTCGGCCTCGTCGGCCCCAACGGCGCGGGCAAGACGACGTCCCTGTCGATGGCGACCGGCCTGCTGCGGCCCGACTTCGGCACCGTGCACGTCCACGGCACGGACCTGTGGGCCCGGCCCGAGGAGGCGAAGGCCGCGCTCGGCGTGCTGCCGGACGGCGTGCGGCTGTTCGACCGGCTCACCGGCGCGCAGCTCCTCACCTACGCGGGCCTGCTGCGCGGGCTCGACCGGGCCACGGTCGCGGAGCGCACCGAGGACCTGCTGCAGGCGATGGACCTCGTCGGCGACCGCGACACGTTCGTCGTCGACTACTCCGCCGGCATGACGAAGAAGATCGGCCTGGCGTCGGCGATGATCCACGCGCCGCGCGTGCTCGTGCTGGACGAGCCGTTCGAAGCGGTCGACCCCGTCAGCGCCGCGAACATCCGCGACATCCTGCACGGGTACGTGGCCGACGGCGGCACGGTCGTCGTGTCGAGCCACGTCATGGACCTGGTGCAGCGGATGTGCTCGCACGTGGCGGTCATCGCCGGCGGGCACGTGCTCGCGGCCGGCACCGTCGCCGACGTGCGCGGGGAGCAGAGCCTCGAGGACCGCTTCGTCGACCTCGTCGGCGGCCGTCGGGAGTCGGAGGGACTGGCGTGGTTGCGCAGCTCGTCCGCCTCAAGCTGACCCTCCTGGCCAACACGTTCCGCCGGAGCGTGTGGCAGACGATCGGGCTGGTGATCGGGTCTCTGTACGGGCTCGGCGTGCTGGTCCTGGTGGTGGCCGCCGCCGTGGCCGGAGGCACCGCGGACCCGGTCGTGACGGGCCACGTCGTCACCCTGGCGGGCGCGCTCGTGGTCCTCGCGTGGTGGGTCGTGCCCGTCTTCGCGTTCGGGGTCGACGCGACCCTCGACCCGCGGCGCTTCGTCACCTTCGCCATCCCGCGGCGCACGCTGCTGGCCGGGCTCGCGCTGGCGGGGCTCGTGTCGATCCCCGCGGCGGTCACGACGCTCGGCGCGCTGGGCGTCTCCTTCGCCTGGTGGCGGCAGCCGGCCGCGCTCGTCGCGGCGCTGGTCGGCGGCGTCCTCGCCACCGCGCTGTGCGTCGTGGGCTCCCGGGCGGCGACGACCGCCCTCGCGCCGCTGCTCGACTCGCGGCGGTACCGCGAGGTGCTGGCGATCGTCGCCGTGGTGCCGCTCCTGCTGATCGGGCCCGCGGTCGGCTGGCTGGCGGACGGCGTCGAGGTGACCGTGGACGGGGCCGGCGCGGACGCGCTGGGGGCGGCGATCGCACCGCTGGCCGGCGTCGTGGGCTGGACGCCGCTGGGGGCGCCGTGGGCCCTGGCCTCGGCGGTCCACGACGGCGCGTGGGCCCTCCTCGTGGCCCGGGTCGCGATCTGCCTGGCCACGCTCGCCCTCGCCTGGGTGGTGTGGGACCGCGCGCTCGCCCGCGAGCTCGTGACGCCGCACGGCGGCGGCTCGTCGGCCACGGCGGCCAAGGGTCTCGGCTGGTTCGGCCGGCTGCCCGCCACGCCGCTGGGGGCGGTCGCCGCGCGGACCGCGACCTACTGGGTGCGCGACCCCCGGTACGCCGCGTCGATCGCGATGGTGCCGCTGCTGCCGCTGGTGCTGCTCGCCGTCGGGACGACGAACGGCGCGGGCGGGGTGATCCTGCTCCTCATGGCGCCCCTGGCGGCGTGGCTGCTCGGCTTCGGCATCTCGAACGACGTCGGCTACGACAACACCGCGTTCGCGCTGCACGTCGCGACCGGTGTCCGGGGGAGGACCGACCGGTGGGGACGCGTGCTGCCCGTGCTGGTGGCGGGGCTGCCCCTGTGCGTCGCGTTCGCCGTGGTCGGGTGCGCCGTCGCCGGCCGCTGGGACGCGCTGCCCGCCATGCTCGGCCTCACGGCCGGCACGCTGGGCGCGTCGCTCGGGATCTCGAGCGCCGTGTCCGCGCGGCTCGTCTATCCCGTCCCGAAGCCGGGGGAGAGCCCGTTCAAGTCGCCGCAGGGTGCCACGATGGCGACGATGCTCGCCCAGATGGCGACGATGGGGATCATCCTCGCGGTGAGCGTGCCCACGCTCGCGCTCGCGCTGCCCGCGATCCTGCTGCCCCATGCGGCCCTCGGCTGGGCGGCGCTCGGCGTCGGGCTCGTCACCGGCGTGCTCGTGCTGCTGCTGGGCGTGCGCTGGGGCGCCCGGACCTACGACCGCCGCCTCCCCGAGCTGCTGCAGCAGGTGATGGCCTTCGGGTGACGTCCCGGCGGGCTCGCGCGGGGCTTCGTGACGAGGCGGTCATGGGGAGCTCAAGGGACCCTTTGCGACAATGGGACGCGTGACCTCCGAGAACCTCGAGCACCTGCCCCTGCCTGACGGCTGGACGACGTCGGCCCCCGACCTGGCCGACCTGCCTCGCCTCGGCGAGCTGCGCGGGGCCGTCGCGGCCCCGTTCACGGGCTCGTCGGTCGTGAACCAGGATGCTCTCGCCGCGGAGGTGGCGGGCCCGGTGTCGTGGACGCGCCGCCAGGTCGTGGCGCGCGACCCCGAGGGTGTGGTCCAGGGCTGGGCGTGGGCGCACGACCGTGCCGCGGGCCGCGTCGTCGTGGGGGTCGACGTCGACCGCGCGACCCCGGCCGCCGACGACCTGGCGGCCGCGGGCTACGCCTGGGCGGCGCGACAGGGGAGGGAGCTCGCGGCGCAGCGCGGGGTGCACCGCACCCAGCTCGACGCCGGCGCGTTCGCGGGCGACACGACCCAGCAGGGCTGGCTCGCCGCCGCCGGGTACGCCAAGGCCCGCTCGTGGCTGCAGATGTCCCGGCCCGTCGTGGCGGAGGAGGCGCACCGGGGCGTGCTGCCGGACCCGCGACCGGGCGTGACGGTGCGGCGCGTCGCGACGCACGACGACGGCATGCCCGTCGCCGAGGACCTGCAGACCGTGCACCGGGTGCTCGAGAGCGCGTTCGAGGACCACTTCAACTCCTACCGGGAGAGCTTCGGCGAGTTCCTGGTGCGGCTGCGCTCGGACCCCGGGCACCGGTGGGACCACTGGTGGCTGGCGTTCGTCTCCGACCCCCAGCGGCCCGACGCGCCGCCCGAGCCGATGGGCGCCCTCGTGGGCGCCGTCCTGCCGTCGGGCCCGTCGGGCAAGGAGGGCAGCTACATCGAGTACCTGGGCGCCGACCGGCGAGCCCGCGGGCGTGGCGTGGCGACGGCGCTGCTGTTCGCCGTCGTCCGTGACGCGGCGGCGCGGGGCCGCGACCGCGTGGGGCTCGAGGTCGACGCCGACAGCCCGACCGGCGCCGCGTCGCTGTACGAGAGCTGGGGCTGGCGCACGTCCTACGTCACCGAGTCCTGGCACCAGGACGTCGACGTCTGAGTGTCGGTGCCCGGACCTACGGTCGTCGCATGGTCAGCGCTGAGGCACGGTTCGGGCCGGACGACGAGCTCCGGGGAGCCCGGTTCGTCGAGGCCGACATGACGGGCTCGACGTTCCGCCTCGTGCAGCTCGACGGCGTGCGGTTCGACCAGAGCTTCATGCCCGGAGCCGTCATGCGCGGCGTCGACCTCACGGACGCCGACCTCGACGGCGAGATCACCGGGCTGCGGGTCAACGGTGTCGACGTCGCGCCCCTGATCGAGGCGGAGCTGAACCGGCGGTACCCGGGGCGCGAGCAGGCCCGGTCGGCGGACCTCGCCGAGCAGCGCGCGTCGCTGGACGCGGCGTTGCGCGCCTGGGACGCGCACCTCGCGCGGGCGGCGGCGCTGGCGCCCGGCGCGGTCGACGAGCCGGTCGACGGCGAGTGGTCGACGGCGCAGACGCTGCGGCACCTCGTGTTCGCCATGGACGGCTGGATCCGGTACGGGCTGCGGGGGATCGACGACCCGTTCTGGTACGCCGGTCTGCCGTTCACCGAGTACGAGCCGGAGGTGGCGGCCCTCGGGGTGGACCTGGCCGCGGCGCCGTCGCTGGAGGAGACCCTGGCGGCGCACGCCGACCGTATCGCCGAGGTGTACGCGACCTACGACGACCTCGCCGGCACGGACGTCACGGTCGACGCCCCGCGGCTCCCGCCGTGGGCGCCGGAGGGGCTCACACGCGCGGTGCACCAGAGCCTCGGCGTCGTCGCCCGGGAGCACTGGGCACACCTGCAGTTCGTCGAGCGGGACCTCACGACCCTCGAGGAGCGTGCCCGGGCGGCCCGCTGACCCCCGCCACGTAGACTCTCCCGACGTGGCACTCACCATCGGCATCGTCGGCCTGCCCAACGTCGGCAAGTCCACGCTCTTCAACGCCCTGACCCGCAACCAGGTGCTCGCGGCGAACTACCCGTTCGCGACGATCGAGCCCAACGTCGGCGTGGTCCCGCTCCCGGACCCGCGGCTGGACAAGCTCGCGGAGATCTTCGGCAGCGAGCGGATCCTGCCCGCGACGGTGTCGTTCGTCGACATCGCGGGCATCGTCAAGGGCGCCTCGGAGGGCGAGGGGCTGGGCAACAAGTTCCTCGCGAACATCCGCGAGGCGGACGCGATCTGCCAGGTCACGCGCGTGTTCGACGACGGCGACGTCGTCCGCGTCGAGGGCTCGGTGGACGCCGAGGGCGACATCGAGACCATCTCCACCGAGCTGATCCTCGCCGACCTCCAGACGCTGGAGAAGGCGCTTCCGCGGATGGAGAAGGAGGTCAAGATCAAGCGGGGCGATGCCGCGCTGTTCGCCGCCGCCACCACCGCGCAGAAGATCCTCGAGTCCGGCACGACGCTCTTCCAGGGCGCGAAGGCCGAGGGGCTCGACCTCGCCGACGTCGCGTCGCTGCAGCTGCTCACGGCCAAGCCGTTCATCTACGTGTTCAACACCGACGAGGCCGGTCTCGCCGACAAGGGCATGCAGCAGCGCCTGCGCGACCTCGTCGCCCCCGCGGACGCCGTCTTCCTCGACGCGAAGTTCGAGTCCGAGCTCGTCGAGCTCGAGGAGGACGACGCCAAGGAGATGCTCGCCGACTCCGGCCAGGAGGAGGCGGGGCTCGACCAGCTCGCGCGCGTCGGTTTCCACACGCTCGGCCTGCAGACCTACCTCACCGCCGGCCCCAAGGAGTCGCGCGCCTGGACGATCCGCAAGGGCTGGACCGCCCCGCAGGCCGCCGGCGTCATCCACACCGACTTCGAGCGCGGCTTCATCAAGGCCGAGGTCATCTCCTTCGACGACCTCGTCGAGGCGGGCTCCGTGCAGGCCGCCCGCTCCGCCGGCAAGGCGCGCGTCGAGGGCAAGGACTACGTCATGCAGGACGGCGACGTGGTGGAGTTCCGCTTCAACGTCTAAGGCCCCAAGAGGCCCTGTTCGCCCCAGGAGTCCGCAAGAGCAGCCAGCGCGAGCCCCTGAGCGGCCTTCCGGGTGCGGTCCTCGGCCGTCGGCCACAGGTGCGAGTACATCGACAGGGTGACAGTCGCGGACTTGTGACCGAGGGCGTGCTGTACCGTCACGACGTCGCAACCCAGGAGAGGCGGCATCCTGCCGGTCGAGCCATGGGGAGGGCACCCCTGGGGGGCGCTCGTCCTCGCCCCCTTTGGCATAGCGGGATCTCTCCCTGCCGTTTTCCACGAGCGCGTCGGACACCGAGGTGCGAGGCTGAGACCTCTCAGGAGCCTGTTAGGCGATGACGTAGGCTGGTGACCATGAACAGTTCTCACGCTAGCTCTGGTGCCATCGGGGCCCCCGGGACACGCGGGGACGATGGCTTGACCGACGCTGAGCGTCACGAGTACGCCCAGGATTACCTTGAGCGTGTTGCTCGGGGGTCTGACCGTGCATCGATCCAGCGAGGCCGAGCGCTGCTCGAAGCGATGGAGCGAAAGTCCGCCGGCCGGCATATCGCGCCGACGGCTCGACGCACCGCGTAGCCACCTTGCTCCCCGAGCACATCTGGCGCGACGCTGGGCCGGACGATGTCGAGTTGCTCAAGACGTTCACCTGCACTGAGCCGGAGGGGTACGCGCCTGGGGTCGGTAAGACCCATCCAGCCAAATGGGAATTGAAGGTGCAGTCGTCCTTCAGGGATGCGCGCTTCCCGCTGGTACAGGACTGTCGCATCCTCATCTACACCGACGACAGCGAGATCTCGGCTGCCTCAAGGTACGTCCGAGGCGAGGACCCCAACTCCGCCCTCATCCAGGGACTCGCGGTATCGAAGGCGCACCGTGGTTTGGGCCTCGGCAAGTACACACTCGGTCTCACCTTTGCGGCCATCCTCCGCGAGTCGTGGGTTTCCCCGATGGAGACCGTCTACGTCTGGGCGAAGGCCCACGAGATGAACGTGCACAGCCAGCGGGTCTGCGGGGAGGCGGAGATGAAGCGGCTCCCCAGTGAAGACGACCCTCCGTATCAAGTGTGGGCGATCATCCTTCCGGCGCTGGCCGGATAGACCCGGGTCCGCAGCCAGTCCGCAAGACGTTCGGTTGTTGCCGGTCCTAGTCGGTCCCCACCAACATCGAATCGGCTTGTTTCCAACGGTGCCAACACTGTCGGGCGATGCCGTTCCCCGGGTGCACGTTCCGCTTCAACGTCTGACGTCCCGTCCCGATGTCTCGGCTCACCCGCGAGGGTGAACCGCCTGCCCCCTGCGGAGGATCCCGGGGCGCGCCGGCCCGGTCAGCGTGGAGGCATGGACACGACGACCGACGCTCGCCCCCTCCTCCCGACCTTCCCGTTCTCCCGCTCGCGCAGGATCGCCGGTGGTGTCGGCGCGCTCGCGCTGGTCGGGCTGGGTGTCGCTCACACGGTCACGAACGCCGTCGGCTTCGCCTCCGACCCGGAGGCCTCCTGGCCGCTGTTCCTGATCTTCGGCACGGGGGTCAGCCTCGTGCTGTGGGTGATCGCCGTGGTCTCCTGGCGGTACTCGCGTCGTAGGGCCGGGCGAGTCGCGCGGGCCGTCGTCCTCGTCGCCGGCGTCCTCTGCTGCGTGCTGGCCGTCAACGTGCTGCGGGTGCACCCCGAGGTCGCGCTCTCTCCCGCCGGCCCCGGTCCGTGGTCCCTGGTCGCCGGACCCTCGCTCCTGGTCGCGGCGGCGCTGCCGCGGCGCCGGGGATAGGCGACGGGCAAAGGTCGGGAGCGCACTCAGACGACCCGGCGGACCTCCTGCGGCCATCCGCACGCCTCGGCGACCCGGCCGGCCCATTCCCTGGCGGTGTCGTCGTCCGCGACGTCGATGATCGTCAGGCCGCCGATGCGCTGCTCCGTCGGGGCGTACGGCCCTGCGGTGATCACGGGCGTGCCGCTGGTGGCGTCGGCGGTGGCGGCGGCGTCGTCGTCCTCGTCCACGCCGGCCGCGAACACGAGGACGCCCGCGTCCTTCATGTCGTTCACGACGGCGTTGGCGAGCGGCCCGCGCTCGGCGAACCACTCGGGGTCGTGGTCGCCCACCCACTGCTGGTTGAAGTAGATGAGGTAGTGGCTCATCGTCGCTCGTCCCGTCGCCGTCGTCGGACACCTGGGCAGGACGCTACTCCGACCGCCCTCGTCCGGCGACAGGTCCCGCGGCCGGCTCGTCGGTCGTCTCTGGTGACGGCGGGAGGCGCGGGTAGCCCGCGACCGGGTAGACGCCGACGGCGAACCCGTGCACCACGTCGCCGCGGCGGGGGAGGGCGTCGAACTCCTCCACGAGCGCCGCCATGCGCTGCCAGAACTCCTGCTTCTGCGCCTCGTCGATCCGCGCGTGCCGCAGGAAGCCCCACAGCTGTCCTTCGAGGTACGCGGGCTCGGACTCGTGCGCGGCGACCTCGAGGTCGTTGAAGTCCAGCGGTCGGTCGCCGTCGTCGCGGGCCCCCTCGGCGGTGCTCCCGAGAGCGACGTGGAACAGCCGGGCGGTCCGGCCATAGAAGGCCTCCTCGACGGCGCGGACCCGGCGCGTCCGGACCACCCGCAGCAGGCCGGCGTCGACGAGCACCTTCACGTGGTGGGCGACCGTGCTCTTGGGGCGGCCGACGGCGCCGGCGAGCTCGGTGACGCTCGCCGCGCGTTCGTGGAGCAGGCCGAGGATCGTGGTGCGGAGCGGGTTGCCGAGCGCCCGGACCTGGTCGGGGCCGGTCAGGGCGATCCGGTCCTCGAGCTCGTAGTCGGGGGTCTTGCCGTCCATGGTCGACGATACTAACGTTCTGGAACGTTCGAAGTTTCTGGATCGTGCCTGCCGGATCCTCGAGGAGGGGCCATGGCCGAGATCGTCCTGTTCCACCATTCCCAGGGGCTGACGCCGGGAGTCCGGGCGTTCGCCGACGAGCTCGCGGCTGCGGGTCACGTCGTGCACGTGCCCGACCTCTTCGACGGCCGGACCTTCGACGACGTCGAGACGGGCGTCGCCCACGCCCAGGAGCTCGGGTTCGACACGGTGATGGCCCGAGGCGTCGCCGCCGCGGAGGCGCTCCCCGCGGAGCTCGTGTACGCGGGCTTCTCGATGGGGGTCATGCCGGCGCAGCGGCTCGCCCAGACGCGGCCGGGCGCCGTCGGCGCGCTCTTCGTCGACGCGTGCCTCCCGGTCGAGGAGTTCGGGGCCTGGCCGGAAGGCCTACCGGTCCAGGTGCACGGCGGCGTGGACGACGAGTGGTTCGCGGAGGACCTGGAGTCCGCCCGCGCGCTGGCGAGCTCCGTGCCGACGGCCGAGCTCTTCCTCTACTCGGGCACGGCGCACCTGTTCGCCGACTCCTCGACGAGGGGGCACGACCCCGCGGCGGCCGCGCTGCTGCGCGAGCGCGCCCTGGCGTTCCTCGGCTCGCTGGTCTGAGGTGAGCGTGGCGACGGTCGATGCCGCGCGCCGTGCGTCACGCCCGTGTCGGGGGAGCCGCCGTGGACGCGCGCGGGTGGAGCACCGGCGGAGGGTCGGTCAGCTCGACGCGGATGCCGCCCGGGCCGCCCGACAGCAGGGTGCGCACCGCGACGGTGCCGACGTCGTGCAGGGGCAGGCTGACCGTCGTCAGTGACGGCACGAGATGCTCGCTCACCCAGGTGTCGTGGACCGCCGCCACGGAGAGGTCCGCGGGGACGCGGATCCCGTGCGCGGCGGCGGCACCGAGCATGCCGACACCGATCAGGGTGTTGCCTGCGACGACCGCGGTCGGCCGATCGGCACGTCCCTGCCAGCGGTCGAGCAGCTCCTCCAGGCCGGCGCGCCCGGCATCGGCCGTCCAGTCGGCGTGGACGCGGTCTTCCTCGCGCAGCTCGAGCCCCGCGGTGTCGAGGGCCGCCGTGATCCCTGCCTCGCGCAGGCGGCTCGTCATGGACTGGCGGGGGCCGGCGACCAACGCGACGCGGCGGTGTCCGAGCCCGAGCAGGTGCTGCGTGAGCATGCGGGTGGCGGTGGTCTCGTCGGGGTAGACCTGGGTGACGTCGTCCTGGTCGATAGGGGCGTTGACGACCACCGTCGGCAGCGCGCGGGCGATGTCGGCGATCCGGCGGTCGAACTCCCCGTGCCCGCCTTGGACGACGAGGCCGTCCACGCGACGGCCGCTCACGAGGATCGTGAACGCGTCGTCGTCCTGAAGCAGCTCGTCGACGTCGCCCAGCACGAGGAAGTAGCGGTGTCGCGCCGCCTCCTCGCGGGCACCTCGCATCAGCTCGAGGTAGATCGGGCTCGACAGGTCGTGGACCACCAGGCCGAGGAGGCCCGTGCGGCTCACGCGCAGGCTCCGCGCGCCGGCGTGGGGGACGTAGCCGAGCTGCTCGGCAGCCTCCAGGATCCGTGCCCGCGTCTCGGGAGCCGCGCGGACCGCCGGGTCGTCGTTGAGCACCCTCGACGCGAGCGGCTGGGAGACCTTGGCTGCCTTGGCGACGTCGGCGAGCCGGACGGGTCCGGTGCGGGCGCCGGGTCGCGGTTCGTCGCGCGTCGCAGGCCGGCCCATGGCTCCACTATGCCCGTCGGCGGGAAGCGGGGGCCACCTCGGCCCCCGCCTCCGCCCCTGGTCAGCGCGAGGCGCGGACCACGGTCTGCTCGTCGTCGGGGAGCACACGGGTCTCGGGCAGCAGATACATCCCGAGCGCCGCGAGGGCGAGGAGGACCAAGCAGTACAGGGCGACAAGCCAGGACGCGCCGCCCGCCGCGGTCGTGAGCCAGGCTGCGACGAACGGCAGCGTGCCGCCGACGAGCGCGCCGGTGATCTCGCGGCTGAAGGTCACGCCGGTGTAGCGGTACCTGACCTCGAAGAGCTCGGACATGAAGCCGGACTGAGCGGCGAGCATGGCGTCGTTGCAGAAGGTGAAGATCATCACCAGCGCTGCCCAGACGACGATCGGGGTGCCCGTGTCGAGCATGAAGAAGAACGGGTAGATGAGGGCGGCCGCCCCGAGGGCGCCGGCGAGGAACACCGGACGCCGTCCGACGCGGTCGCTGATCCAGCCCGCCAGGGGGATCGTGCCGAGCTTGAGGAGGTTGCCGATGAGGATGCCGGTCAGGCCGATCCAGGCCGGCGCGCCGACGCTCGTGGTGAGGTACGTGAGCGCGTACACCGACGGGAGGTAGCTGGCGACGTTCGGGCCGATGCTGGCGAGCATGGCCAGCGGGATCTTGCGACCGGCCGTCCGGAAGAGCTCGGTGACGGCGACGCGGGGAGCCTTGCCCGCCGCCTTCGACTCGGTGAACTCGGGGCTCTCGGACACGCGCAGCCGGATGATGATCCCCGCCACGCTGACGGCGATGCTCAGCAGGAACGCGACCCGCCAGCCCCAGGCGAGGAACGCCTCGGACGACAGGGTCGTGCTCAGCAGGGTCAGGACCCCCGTGGCCAGGAGCGCCCCCGCAGCGTTGCCTGCACCGGGGATCGCGGCGTTCATCCCGCGCGAGCTGCTGGCCGAGTGCTCGGCCGCCAGGAGGGTCGCGCCGGCGTACTCGCCGCCTGCCCCGAAGCCCTGCAGCACGCGCAGGGCGACGAGCAGGACCGGCGCGGCGACGCCGATCGCGGCGTAGCTGGGGACGACCCCGATGAGCGTCGAGGAGATCCCCATGAGCACGAGCGTGACGAAGAGCATCTGCCGGCGGCCGTAGCGGTCGCCGAGGTTCCCGATGATCAGACCGCCGATCGGGCGGGCGAAGAAGCCCACCGCGAACGTCGCGAACGACGCCAGGGTCGCGACCGCGGGATCCTCGGTGGGGAAGAACACCGCGGGGAACACGAGCGCGCTGGCCGTGCCGTACAGCGAGAAGTCGTACCACTCGAGCGCGGTACCGACGGTCGCGCCGATCGTCGCCCTGTTGATCCGGAACGTCATCGTTTCCCTCAACCCTTCAGTGCCAGTCGGACGGAGACGGTCGCCGGTGCCGTGGCGCCGTCGGGGCGGTGTGCTGCCCCTGCGAGGCGGAGGAACCCGCCGAAGTGGGTGACGCGCGCGAAGGCGCAGGACCCGGTCTCGATCACCGTGCCCTCGTCGAGCCATCGGACGCCGTCGGCGCCGAGCTGGACCCGGAGGCGGAGGCGGACGCCCGGCTCGGGGTCGTGCAGCTCGACGAAGAAGAGGGCCTCGTCGGCCCAGCCGCACTCGTACGGGTGGGTGGTGATCGTGGTGTCGAAGTCCTGGCGGAGCTCGACGACGGAGGAGGAGAAGGTCTTCATGCGCGCTGCCCTCCCGCCACGGAGACGACGACGGAGTCGAGGTAGAGCGACACGCGCCGGTCGGTGTCGGCCTCGACGAAGAACACGGGGTTCAGCAGCCCCTCGATGTCGTCGTAGGCGGGGGCCCAGGTCGGGTGTGCTCCCTCGGGGAAGGACAGGACCTTGCCGCCCACGCGGAGCTCCTCGTAACAGCGGCGCTCCAGGTCGACCGTGAGGGAGAACGGCGTCCAGTTGAGCTTGTCGTCCGACTCGTTGTAGATGAGGTGCTGCTCGCCGTCCTCGAACCACGTGGTCGCGACGGTCGACCCGTCGGCCCTTCGTCGGCCGAACCACTGGGGATCGATGCCGGCCTTGTGCCAGCCGTCGACCCCGAAGCTCCACTCGGAGTCGGTCACGTCCGTCGGGCTGTAGTACTGCCAGCGACGCACAGGCCTTCCGGCCACGGCGTTGACATACCGCACGCCGGGCATGTAGCGGTGCTCGCCGTCCTGCAGGTCGACGAACATCCCGAAGGCGCGCAGGTCGTTCACGCCGAGCCCGGGGCGGTCCTGCTCCACCTTGTAGGCGAAGAGCGCCTCGATGCGCAGACGCCGGACGCCGGGCGGCACCGCGAGACGCTTGATGGCCAGTCCCATCGACCCGGGGGCCGGCGGCTCGTCGGGTGCGCCGGCCGCGGCGCGGCTGGAGATCTTGAGGGAGTAGGTCCCGCTCGCCGACCCGTGGGTGCCGCCGAAGGCGAAGGTCGCCGAGCTGAGCATCGTCGGCCCCCAGTGGATCAGGTCGATGTCGTCGGAGTGCTCGCGAAAGCCGGGGGCGACGAAGTTGGGGCGCAGGTCCAGCCACCCGTTCATCCCGTCGTCGAAGTCGTCGGCCACGAGCACGCGCGGCAGCGGGTCGAAGTACCCGGTGGGAGTGAGAGTCATCGTTCGGGCCGTCCTGAGGTCCTCGTGGCGTCGTCGCCGTGAACAATCGATTTATCAGTTGTACGCGGACCTCATTCCGATGTCAATCGACGCCTGCCGCGAGAGGGCTGCGCGCCCTGCGCGTCAGGCGGAGCGGACCTCCCGGTCCGCGGCCCGCTCGAGGACGAAGTAGTAGAGCGCGCCGTCGTCGGCGGCGTCGCGTCCCGTCATCACGCCGAGGACGGCGTCGTCCGACAGGCGGGTGAAGTGGTCGATCACGGGCTGCCCGTCGTAGACCATCGACGCCGTGACGACGCCGTCGTGCTCCACCGTGCGCAGCGTGGCGCCGCCACGGGCGAGGCGCGCGTCGGCGACGAGGGTGCCGTCCGGCGTCTCGCAGACGAGGGGGGACACGTCGTCGTCGGCGCGGAAGAGCTTCCCGTACCAGCCGGTGCGGGTCAGCAGGCGCTGGGTGCGGTGCTCCGTGCTCACCCCGAAGCCGTGCCACAGCCCGCGCAGCTCGCGGGTCCGCACGGGCGGCAGCGAGCGCCACAGCGCGGGGAGGTCGGCCGCCGGGACCCGCCCGTCCCGGAGCAGGTCCACCAGGGTGACCGGGACGGCCGGGGCGGCCGGTGCGGAGGAGGTCGCCGCGTCGTCGTCCATCAGCAGCACCGGCTTGATCGTGCGCCCCGCGCGGAGGTCGTCGATCGCCGACCCGACCCGGTCGAACGGGTAGCCACGCACGAGCCGCTCGACCGGCAGGCGCCCGGCGCGCCACAGCGCGACGAGCAGCGGGACGTCCCGGGCCCCGACCGCGTCCCCCTCGATGACGCCGGTGAGCGTGCGCCCCCACAGCACCTGCGTCTGCGACACCGTGACCCGGTTCGCCCCGGCGTGCAGCGCCACGGTGGCGCACACCCCGCGCGGGGCGAGCGCGGCGAGCGCGAGGTCGATGGTCTCCTGCCGCCCGACCGTGTCGAGCACGTGCGTGGCCGCGAGCCTGCGGGTCGGCACGTCCTCCGGGGCGAAGGCGTCGCTCGCGCCGAGCTCGAGCGCCAGGGCGCGCCGGTCGGGGTCGGGGTCGCTGACCACGACTCGCCCCGCGCCGCGGTGCCGCGCCGCCATGACGCCGGCGAGCCCGGTCGTGCCGGCGCCGACGACGAGGAGCGTGTCGTCCGGGCCGGGGGCCAGCACGCGCAGGACCGTCCCGGCTCCGGTGAGGATCCCGCAGCCGAGCGGGGCCGCGACCGCCCAGGGCACGTCGTCGTCGATGCGCACCGCGTTGCTGGCGCGCGCCAGCGCGTGCGTCGCCCAGGAGGACTGGGCCATCCACCCGGTCGTCGCCGCGGCGCCGTCGGCCCGGGCGCGCGACCGCGAGCGGTAGTTGAGGTCGGCGAAGTCGTCGCAGTAGGCGGGGTGGCCGTCGACACAGGTCGGGCACCGTCCGCACGCGTCGAAGCTGAGCACGACGTGGTCGCCCGGCCGGAGCGACCCGACGCCCGGTCCGACGGACTCGACGACCCCCGCGCCCTCGTGCCCGAAGATCGCGGGGAACCGGTCGCCGGCGCCGCCCGCCATGCCGAAGAGGTCCGTGGGGCAGACGCCGGACGCGTGGACGCGGACCAGGGCCTCGCCGTCGCCCGGAGCGTCCAGCGTGACGTCCGCGAGCGTCGCGGGCCCGCCGGCCTCGCGGACGAGGGCCGCCCTCGCTGCTGTCGTCGCCACCGTGCCGGGCAGGTCGGCCAGTGCGGGCAGGTCGGGCATCAGGGGCTCCCTCACGTCGTCGTCTCGTCCGTCGTCGTGCCCGAGTGTGGCAGCGCGCCCGCCGGAAGTCACGGATCTTGTGAATGGCGATTCACACGTCGCGGCGGTCCTGCGGCGTGGATACTGGGGCGATGACCCTGTACGACGACGTCGGGGGATTCGACGTCCTGCTGGCGGTGTGCCGCCGCTGGAACGCGCTGTGCCTGGCCGACCCGGTGGCGGCGCACCCCTTCTCGCACGGCACGCTGCACCCGCAGCACGACGAGCGCCTCGCCGGGTACCTGGCCGAGGCGCTCGGCGGTCCGCGCCTGTACACCGGCGGCTACGGGGACGAGTCGACGGTGCAGCGCATGCACGCGGGCAACGGGGAGCACGAGGAGCTCGACGAGGTGTGCGTCGGGCTGTTCCGCCGGGCGCTGGACGACGTCGGCGTCGCGGCGCCCGCAGCCGCGAGGCTGGGCGACTTCTTCGAGCGGCAGACCGTCGCGATGCGCGCCTACGGAGGCAGCCGAGACGACGTGCCGGCGGGACTGCCCCTCCCGCGGGCGTGACCGCTCCCGGCTGCGGCGGGCCTACGATCGCCGGGTGCCGACGATCGTGCTGACCACCGAGATCCCGGCGTCCCCGGAGGCGTGCTTCGCGGCGAGCCTGTCGGTGGACGCGCACACGGCGTCGATGCGCCGCTCGGGGGAGCGGGCGGTGGCGGGCGTGACGTCGGGCGTGATGGGGCCCGGCGACACGGTGACCTGGCGGGCGCGCCACTTCGGCGTCCCGTTCCGCATGACGTCGCGCATCAGCGCCCACGACGCGCCGCACTGGTTCGTCGACGAGCAGGTGGCCGGGCCGTTCCGCCGCTGGTGGCACGAGCACCGGTTCGAGGCGGCGCCCGGCGGTACCCGGATGACGGACACGGTGGAGTTCGCCGCTCCGGCGGGGCCGTTGGGGAGGCTGGTGGAGCGGCTGGTGCTCACCCGGTACATGACGCGCCTGCTGCGCACCCGCAACGCGTGGCTCGTGTCGGCGCTCGCGCCACGCGCCTGACCAGGCCGGACGGAGAGCGTGCGGCACACCACACGCGCTCGACCAGGTGATGTCCAGCCGGGCTGCTTACCCTGTGCGCGATGTTGCTCCAGGCTCCCACCGCGCCCGCGCGCGCCCTCGACGCCTCGCGCGCCGGTACCCGGGCGGTGCGTGACCGGCGGTCGGAGGAGCCGCTCGGCGGCCTGACGTCGGCGCCCGCCCTCCTCGCGGGGCTGGTCGTGGTGACGCTCCTGGCGGCCGGCCCGTTCCGGGGGGTCGACGAGGACGCGCACGGGTACTGGGCCAGGGCGCTGACGCCGGGGCTGCAGCCCTTCATCCAGCACGTGCTCGACCCGATCGCCGGGCAGGCGGTGTGCCTGCCGGTGCTGCTGGCCGTCGCGGTCACCCTCTCGTGGCGGCACCGCACGTGGCGTCCGCTGTGGTGCGCGGCCATGGCCGAGCTGGCGTTCTACGGGGGAGTGGGGCTGCTCAAGGTGGTGCTCGCGCGGCCGGCGCCCACGACGGACGACGCCGACCTGTTCGAGGGCGGGCTGCGTCAGCTCGGCTGGAGCGGCATCAGCTTCCCGTCGGGCCACGCCGCCGAGGCGGTGCTGATCTACGGCACCGCCGTCTACCTCGTCGGGCGCTGGACGACCGTGTCGTCGCGCACGATGACGACGCTGCGGCTCGGCGTCGGGCTGGTCGCGCTCAACGCGGTCGCCGTGTCCTACTACCTCGGCTGGCACTGGATCAGCGACCTGGTGGGCGGGCTGCTCGTCGGCGGTCTGCTGCTGCGCCTGCTGGTCGAGGCGGACCGGCGTGGCTGGTGGCTGCGCCCCCGGCGCGCCGTCGTCGCCCGGCACCTCTGAGCGCCGCTCCTGCGTCCGACCGCGACGGTCAGACCATGACCGCGGCGCCGGCCAGCGCCAGGTAGATCCCGCCGGAGGCGCGGCCCAGCCGGCGCCGGGCGCGCTCCGACGCGCGCAACCGCCACGACATCCGGTCGGCGAGCAGGGCGTACGTGGAGTCCACCAGGGCGGCGAGGCCGACGAAGAGCCCTCCGAGGAGCGCCAGCTGCGGCGCGACGGCGCCGCGCGCCGGGTCGGCGAACTGCGGGAGGAAGGCCAGGAAGAACAGGGCGGTCTTGGGGTTGAGGACGTCCACGAGGACGCCGTCCGCGAAGAGCCGCCAGCGGCGCGGCGACGCCGGTGCGGCGTCCTCGCCGGTGTCGTCTCCCGGGGACGTGGCGCGCGCCCGGGCCGCGCGCAGCTCGCGGACCCCGAGCCACACCAGGTAGGCGGCGCCGGTCCACCGCACCGCGTCGAACAGCGCGGGCGACCGCGCCAGCAGGGCCGCCAGCCCCGCCGCGGTGGCCGCCACGTGCAGCGCTGCGCCGGTCTCCAGGCCCGCCATCGACCACAGCCCGGCGCGTCGTCCGTGGGCGGTGGTGCGCGCCACGACGTACACGACGGACGGGCCGGGGACGGCGAGCATCGCGAGGGAGGCGGCGAGGAAGCCGAGCAGCGCGGATCCGCTCGGCAGCAGTGTGCCCGCCGCTTCTGCGGCCTGCATCGTCGGCGTCGGTCCCGGGGTCATGGCGGGTAGGGAAGGGCGCGATGGTTGCCGCGTGACACTTTCGACGTGGGTGCAATGTGGAGCCCGGCCCGGCTCGCCCCCGGCCCTGCGCGGCACGACGATGGTGGGCATGACGCGTTGGACGGTCGTCCAGGTCACCGACCCCGCGGAGCTCGTCGCGGCGTCGCACCTGTTCGACGGCCCGGTCTCGCTCGCGGGCGCGACGGACACGCTGCGGCGCCCCGGCCACGTCGTGCTGCTGGCGCGCGCGGCCGGTGGGCGCGACGTCGGGTTCGTGTCGGGGGTGGAGATGCGGCACCCCGACAAGGACGCGGAGCTGTTCCTGTACGAGCTGGGTGTCGACGCGGCGTGGCGCCGGCAGGGGGTGGCGACCGCGCTGCTCGCGGCGTTGCGGGACGCGGCCCTCGCCCGCGGCTGCCGGGCCATGTGGACCGGCACCGAGGCGGACAACGACGCGGCGCTCGCCGCCTACCGCGGGGCGGGCGCGGAGATCGACGACGGGTCCGTCTTCGTGGTCTGGGACGACCTGGCCGCGGAGTGAGGCCCGGGCGACGGCCGGGCAGCGCTCCGACGGCGAACCGTCGCGCCGCCGACCCCGGGTCCGGCGCGGCAACGGCGTGACCGGTCGGTACGGCACGATGAAAACCGTTGCCCCGCCGTGCTGCGCTCTGGAAGGGTGTCCGCCGTGAACGCACCAGCCGCCGACCTCGACGTCGCGCGCCTCCTCGCCGCCTACGACGACCAGCTGCGGACCGACGCCGAGACGCCGAGCGCCGTCGCCGTGACCCGCCTCGGTCCGCTGCGCCTCGTCACGTTCGCGGGTGGCCGCGGCTTCGTCACCTACCGCGACCTGGGCGGCGCCGACGCCGCGACCGTCCGCGGGTTCGTGGCCGCCGCCCTCGCCCACTTCCGCGACGACGCCACGGTCACGAACGCCGAGTGGAAGACCCGCGGCCACGACGTCGCACCGGGCCTGCACGAGGCGCTGGTCGACCACGGCTTCGTGCCCCAGGAACCGGAGTCGATCATGATCGGCGACGCGCGGCTCCTCGTCGCGGACGTCCCGCTGCCGGCCGGCGTCTCCCTGCGCCGCGTCACCGCCGAGGCGGACGTGCGCGCGATGTCCGCGATGGCGGACGAGGTCTTCGGCGACGACCCGGCCACGTCGGGGCACGCCGAGCAGATCCTGCGGCGGCAGGAGCGCGACCCCGAGATGGAGCTGTGGGTGGCCGAGGCGGACGGGCGGGTGATCAGCGCCGGCCGCCTCGAGCCGGTGCCCGGGACCGCGTTCGCCGGCCTGTGGGGCGGCTCGACCCGACCCGAGTGGCGGGGCCGCGGCATCTACCGCGCGCTGACCGCGGCGCGCGCCCGGTCCGCCGTCGAGCGCGGCAAGACGTACCTGCACAGCGACTCGACAGAGTTCTCCCGGCCCATCCTGGAGCGCTCCGGCCTGGTCAAGGTGTCCACCACCACGCCCTACGAGTGGCGTCGCTGAGGGGGACCCCGTGGGCCTCGAGGACGACCCGTTCGACCACCGGGTCACCAAGGACGGCAAGGTCCTGGTGAGCCGCGGCGGCCGCCCGGTCGTCACGGTCGCGGGGGCGCGCGCCGCCCGCCTGGCCGCGCTGCTCGGCCGCGACCCCGAGACCGACCAGGAGCTGCTGGCCCGCGCGACGGGCAACTACCGGCGCGGCAACGAGAAGCGCGGGCACCGCCCGTGACCGCGTCCCGCGTACCGGACGCCGTGGGGGCGGGTCGGTGAGCCGCGCCCGGCTGCTGGTGCGCCGCACGGGCGCGCGACGCGGGCTGCTGGTCCTCGTCGCGCTGCTGGTCGCCACCGTCGCGGCGGCGCTCGGCACCGCCGTCGGAGCGGTCCGCGCCGCCGAGGTGGACGTCGTCCACGACGGGCTGACCCGGGGCGGCGTCCCGGCGGAGGTGCAGGTGACCACCCGCCTCGCCCCGGAGGCCGACGCGGCGGCGCAGGACGCGGCGCTTCGCGGCGACGTCGACGCGCTCTTCGCGCCCGCGCCGTACGACCTGGTCCGCGAGGAGGTGCCCGACGACGACTCCGACGACCCGTTCGTGCGCTGGACGCTCACGCCGGACGTGGCCGCCACCGCCACCGCCGACCTCGCGGTCCTCGCCGCCGGGTCCGAGGCGCTCCTCGACACGGTCCTCGCCGACGACGCCGTCGCCGTGCGCGGCGCGACGGTGACCGGGGACCTGGGGGAGCGGGCGGCCGCCGCGTCGGTCGCTGCCGCCGCGGCGTCGGCCGTGGCCCTCGTCCCGATGCTCGTGCTCGCGCTCGCCGGCACGGTCGCCGTCGCGCAGGTGGCGCGCCTGCTCGCGGGCACGCGGGCGGCGGAGGTGCACCTCCTGGTCTCGCGCGGGGCGTCGGCGGCCCAGCTGACGGCCGCGGCGGCGGCCGAGGCGGCGCTCGTCGTCGTGGGTGGGGCGGCCGCGGGTGCCGGAGCGGCGGCGGCCGTGCTGGCGGCCCAGGGCACGCCCGGCGGGTCCCTCGCGGGGACGCTGGCGCCCGCGGCCCTGGCGACGGCGGCGGGGGCGCTGCTCCTCCTGGTGACGGTCGGCGGCCTGCAGGCCCGTGCCGCCGCGGCGCTGCGGGTGACCGACCGGTCGGGTCGCACGCGACGGGCCGCCACGTGGGGGAGCGTCGTGCTGGTCGTCGTGGCCGCCGGGCTCACCACGTGGCTGCTGCGGCGGTACGGCTCGCCCCTGGTCCCCACGCCCGACGGCGGCCAGACCGACCCCGCCGCCGCCGCGGCGCCCGCGCTCGTGCTCGCGGCTGCGGCCGTCGTGGCGGTGGCGCTGCTCGGTCCGCTGTCGGGGGCCTGGGCGGCGTTCACCGCGCGCCGCCCGGGCACCCGGGTGCTCGCGGCGCGGCAGGTGGCGCGGCGGCTCGCGGTCACGGCGGTGCCCGTCGTCCTGGTGGTGGTGGCCGCGGGGAGCGTGGTGCTCGCGTCCGCGTACGCCGGGACCGGTCAGCACCTGCGGGAGGCGACCGCCGGCGTCGCCGCGGGCAGCGACGTGCGCGTCGTCGCGACGGAGGGGACGCCCGGGCCCGCCGCGACGTACGCGGCGCTGCCGGGCGCGACGGACGCCGCCCCCGTGCGGGTGTCCGAGGCGGTCGTGGACGGCGTCCCCCTGTCCACCACGGCCGTCCCGCCCGACCGGGTCGCGTCGGTGGCACGCGGGCCGCACGGGCAGAGCGGCATCGACGAGATCGCGGCGGCGCTGGAGGGTCCGGGCCCCTACGCGGACAACCCGGAGCTCCCGGCCGGCACCACCGGGCTGGTGCTGCACGTCACCGGGCAGTACTACGTCGTGGACGACGCGGCCACGGCAGAGGCGGCCACGGGCGCGGCGGGCGGCGAGCCGGCCACCTGGGCGTCCCTCGAGGAGGCGACCGCGTCGGCGCCGTCCGAGCGGGGGCGGCTCCTCGTGCTCGAGGACTCGACGATCACCCTCCGGCTCTGGCTCGCCGACGCGGACGGACAGGTCGTCGGCGTCGACGTCGAGGAGCTGGACGTGGACCTCGACGGCGACCCCGGCGGTGGGCGGGCCGACACCCGCCCGATCGGCCCCGCCGAGAGCGCGGTCGAGCTCCGGGCCGACGTGCCGCCGGCCCCTGCCGCCGCCGACGGCGCGCCGGGGACGTGGACCGTCGTCGCGCTCGACACCCGGCTGCCGGGCTCGCCGAGCGCGCTCACCACGCTGCGGCTCTCCGTGGACGGGCTGGACGCCAGCACCGACGAGGGCGCGACGACGGAGGTCGACGTCGCCGGCGCCGACTGGGCGCCCGCCCGCGACGACCCGGCGGCGAACGTCGCCTTCGGCGCCCGACCGGGCACGGGCCTGAGCTTCGCGGCCCAGGCCGACCACGAGGCGACGCCCTCGCCGTTCCGCGCCATGGTGGCGGGCTCGGGGAGCGAGCCGGCCCCCGCCGTCCTGTCCCAGGACCTGGCCGGCCTGCTCGACCTCACCGCGGGGGACACGACGGAGGTCCCGCTGGGCGAGGGCGGGCGGCTGTCCGTGCGGGTGGTCGACGTCGTGGACGTCGTGCCGGGCTCCCTGCACCAGGGTGCGGCGATGGTGGGTCTCGCCGACCTCCAGGCCGCGTCCCTGCGCCTCGCCACGGTGGTCCCCGAGGCCGCCGAGGCGTGGATCCGTGCGGCACCCGGCGCCGACGTCGACCGGCTGGCGGCGGCCGCCCGGGACGCCGCCGGGACGGCACCGGTCCAGGTCACGACGTCGACCGGGTCGGAGGGGTCCGACGCCGCGGGGCCGGTGCGCCAGGCGTTCGCGGTCGCCGCGCTCGCGGCCGTGGCGCTCGCCCTCGTCGGCGTGGGCGCGGTGAGCGTCGCCGGTGTGCGGGAGCGGCGCGGCGAGGTCGCGGTGCTCCGCGCGGTCGGCCTGCCGCCCCGGGCGCAGGGGGCGAGCCGCGCCACGGAGCTCGCCGTCGTCGCGGCCGCCGCGCTGGCCGCGGGGCTCCTGGCCGGGTGGGCGCTCGCGGCCGCCACCGTGCCCGGCCTGGCCGCGGCCACGCTCACCGGGTTCGCCGTCGTGCCGACGCCGGACACCGCGTTCGCGCCCACGGCCGCGCTCGTGCCCGGGGTCCTGCTGGTCGCGGGCCTGGCCGCCGTCGCGCTGGCCGTGCGGGCCGCGGTCACCGCCCAGGCGCGCGACGGCGGCTACCGGGAGGAGGTGCGCTGATGCTGTGGCTGCTGCTGCGCCGCCACCTGCGCTCGGCGTGGGGGACGGCGCTCGTCCTCGCCCTGGTGACCGTCCTCGCGGCCGGCGCCGCCACCGCCGCCACCCGTGCGATCGCCGAGATGCGCTCGGCGCAGGTCACCTACGCCACCGAGCAGCTCTCGCCCCAGCGCCGGGACGTCAGCTCCCGGGCGTCGGTGGTGCCCGGCGGGGGCGTGTCCGCCGCCGACATGGTGATGACCGAGCCCGAGACCGCGCCGGCCGTCCCGCCGGAGCCCACGTGGGACGAGTTCCTCGCGGGCATGGTCCGGCTGCGGGACGGCCTGCCGCAGCCGCTGCGCGACGTGCTCGGCGAGCCGTCGTTCGCCGTCTCCTCGCGGGAGACGCGGACCGAGCAGGTGCCCGGCTCGGGGATCGAGGTCCCGCAGGTCGTCATGCGGGCGTCGGCGCGGATGTCGGAGGACCTGCGGCTGGTCGAGGGCGAGTGGCCCGTCGCGACGCCGGTGCGCACCACGTTCAACGGCCCCGAGGGCGACGAGCCCGTGCAGGTGGTCCTGTCACGCCCGGCCGCCCGGACCCTCGGATGGGAGCTCGGCGGCACCTACGCCGTCGACGTGTGGAAGTTCCCGCCGCTGCGCGTCGTCGGGCTCACCGAGCCCGTGGACCCCGACGCGAGCACCTGGTACCACCAGCCGTTCGGGCGTGACGCCCAGCTGAGCGTCACGCCGAACGGGGCCACCATCGCGACGGCCGCCGTGTACGTCGACCCGGCGATGATCGGCTCCCTCGCCTTCCGGGAGGTGCAGACCGAGCTCTGGTACCCCGTCGCCGTCGAGGGCATCAGGTCGGACGACGTCGCCGCGCTCGCGGCCCAGGTGCGCGGGCTCACCCACGAGACGCTCGAGGTGCTCCCGGACGACCCGGTGACGCTCCAGGCGCGCACCGCCCTCTCCGACGTGCTCGACGAGCTGATGAGCGAGCGCGTGACGACCGACGCCCTTCTCGCCGTGCTGGTCGTGGGCCCGCTCGGGGCGCTCGGCGCGGTCGTGGTGCTGGCGGCGCGGCTCGTCGTCGAGCGACGCCGGTCGGCGCTCGCGGTGCTGCTCGCACGCGGCGCGACCGGCACCCGGCTGCGGCTGCTCACGGCGACCGAGGGCCTCGCCGTCAGCCTGCCGGCCGCGGTCGTCGGCGTCCTGCTCGGCCTCCTGGTCCGGCCGGGGGCCGTGACCGGGACCCAGCTGCTGTGGGCCGCCGCGGCGGCGCTGGGGGCGGCGGGGGGGGGGGGCAACCCGGGGACAGGGGGGGTTCCGAGGCCCCGGGGGGACTCCCCCTCTTGGGGGCGTCTCCCCT
>NZ_JBHVSQ010000003.1:228289-330585 GCF_042885055.1 Isoptericola sp. NPDC058082
TTGGTGTGTGGGTGGGGGGGAGGGGGGGGCCCGTGTGTGGGGGGGTGTGGTGTTGGCTCTTTCCCTCTTCTTTTCCCCCCCGCCGCCGTGACGGTGCCGCGCACGCTGCGCGCCGAGCGGCGCGACCTCGCCGCGGGCACGGGCGGACCCTGGCGCCGGACCGCGGAGCTCGCGGTGATCGGCGTGGCGGCGCTCGCGGCGGTGCTCCTGGCTCGCCGCGGTGTCGTCGGGGGTGCGGGCGACGGCGGTGTCGACCCGCTGGTGGCGGCGACCCCGCTGGTCGTGGCGGCCGCGGCCGCCCTGGTCGCCGTGCGCGTGATCCCGCTGCTGGCGCGCGGCCTCGAGCGGCTCCTGTCCCGGCGGCGCGACCTCGTGCCGTTCCTGGGGGCGGCGCGCGCCACCCGTGCCCCGGCCGGCGGTGTCGTGCCCGCGCTCGCGCTGGTGCTCGCGGTCTCCGTGGGGGCGTCGTCGGCCGTGCTGCTGTCGACCGTGGACGCCGGCGTGGCGCGCCAGGCGCACGTCGAGCTCGGGGCGGACCTGCGGGTCTCGGGACCCGCGCTGGGCGACGAGACCGTGACGACGTTGCGCGAGGTCGACGGCGTCGCGGCGGTGGCGACGGCGGCGCGCGTGCCCGAGATCGCCCACCTGAGGTCGCCCGACGGGAAGACCCGCTCGGTGCAGGTGGTCGCCGTGGACGCGGCGGACCTCGCCGCGGTGCAGGCCGGGGTGCCGGACGCCCCGCCGGCCGTCGCGGAGCTGGCGCAGCCCACCGCCGACGGCGCCCTGCCGGCCCTCGCGCTGCGAGTGCCGGACGTCGCGGCCGGCACCACGGGACTCGTCCTCGACCTGCAGGACGAGAGCGCCGACGTCGTGGTGGCGGGTGCGTCGGACCAGGTGCCCGGCGTGATCGACGCGCCGTCGACCCTCGTGCTCGACGCGGGCGTCCTCGCCGGCCCGCTCGACTACGCGACCGAGCCGCGCACGGCCCTGGTGGCGCTCGACGGCGGCGCGGACCCGGCGCAGGTCGCCGCGGCGCTGCGCGACGCGGTCCCGGGGGCCGCCGTCGACGACCGCACGACGGTCGCCGCGGAGCTGCTGGAGTCGCCGGCCGCCCGGGGGATCGCGACCGGCGCGCGGGTCTCCGTCGCCCTGGCAGGGGTGCTGGTCGCGCTCACCGTGGCCCTCACGCTGGTGCTGGCCGCCCCCGACCGGGAGCGCCTGCTCGCGGTGCTGCGCTCGATGGGGGCGCGGCGCTCGGAGTCGCGCGGGCTCGTCGCGTGGGAGGTGGCGCCGTGGGCCCTGGGCGCGCTCGTCGTGGGGGCGCTGGTCGGCGTCGCGGTGCCCGCCCTGCTGCGCGCCCGCGTGGACCTCACGGCGCTCACCGGGGGCGGGCCGCAGCCCGCGCTCACGGTCGACCCGGTGCTCGCGGTGGGGGGAGTGGTCGGCTTCGTGGCCACGGTGGTGGTCGGAGCCGTGCTCGCGTCGGTCGCGGGGCGCCGCGGCGCGACGCCGGAGCGGTTGCGGGAGGCGGCGGAATGAGGGAGGACGGCGGGATGTGCGTCGACGGTGACGACGGTGACGACGGCGACGACAGGGCTGTGACGGGACGGTGGTGACGAGATGGTGGTGACGCAGGAGGAGGCCAGGTGGCCGCGGGCCGAGGCCGCCCGCGGCGAGCCCGACGAGATCCGCTGCCGCGGGCTGGTGCGCATCTTCGCCACGGACGGCATCGAGGTGCAGGCGCTGCAGGGGCTGGACCTCGCCGTCGACCGCGGGGGCCTGGTGGCCCTGGTCGGGGCGTCGGGCTCGGGCAAGTCGACGCTGCTCAACATCCTGTCGGGCATGGACCTGCCGACGGCGGGCTCCGCGGTGGTCGCGGGCACGGACCTGCTGGCGATGACGCGGCGCGACCGCGTGCGCTACCAGCGCTCCACCGTCGGGTTCGTCTGGCAGCAGACCGGACGGAACCTGCTGCCGTACCTCACGGCGGCCGAGAACGTCCGGGTGCCGCTCGAGATCGCCCGCACCGGCTCCCGGGCCGCGCGGACGGCGCGCGTGGCCGAGCTGCTCGAGCTGCTCGACGTCGGGCACGTGGCCGACCGGCTGCCGGGCCAGATGTCGGGCGGGCAGCAGCAGCGGGTCGCGATCGCCGTCGCGGTGGCGGGCGCGCCGCGCGTGCTGCTGGCGGACGAGCCGACCGGGGAGCTGGACGAGGCGACGAGCGTCGAGGTGCTCGAGGCGCTGCGCGGGGTGAACGCCGCCACCGGCGTCACCACGCTGATCGTCACGCACGACACGACCGTCTCCGAGCACGTCGCGCGGACGGTGCAGATCCGCGACGGGCGCACGTCCACCGAGGTGCTGCGCCGCACGGAGGTGGACGAGGACGGCGCGCAGCGGCACGTCGCGGAGGAGTTCGCCGTGCTGGACCGCGTCGGGCGCCTGCAGCTGCCGCAGGACTTCGTCAGCGCCCTGGACCTGCGGGACAGGGTGCGCCTCGCCCTGGAGACCGACCATGTGGAGGTCCGGCCGGCCGGACGGCACGACCGGCAGCAACGGCACCAACGGCACGGACGGTCGGAGGAGGGGCGATGAGCGTCACGACGACCGTGCTGCGCGCGGAGGGTGTCTCGCGCGTCTACGGCAGCGGCGCGGGCGAGGTGCGGGCGCTGGAGGACGTGTCCGTCGAGGTGGGGGCCGGCGAGCTCGTGGTGGTGGTGGGGCCGTCCGGCTCGGGCAAGTCCACGCTGTTGCACCTGCTGGGCGGGCTCGACCGGCCGACGACGGGCACGGTGCACCTCGGCGCCGACCCCGCGGCGCAGGGCCCGGGTGCCGTGGAGCGCGAGCTGGGCGGCCTGGGCGAGGACGAGCTGCACGCGGTGCGCCGCACCGAGATCGGCTTCGTGTTCCAGTCGTTCGGGCTGATCCCGGTGCTGTCGGCCGCGGAGAACGTGGAGGTCCCCCTGCGTCTGGCGCGGGTCGACGCCGCCGAACGGGCGACGCGGGTCGCCGAGGCGCTCGAGGCGGTCGGCCTCGCGGACCACGCCGAGCAGCGTCCGTACGAACTCTCGGGCGGGCAGCAGCAGCGGGTCGGCGTGGCGCGGGCGCTGGTCGCCCGACCGCGGGTGCTGCTCGCCGACGAGCCGACGGGCCAGCTGGACTCGACGACGGCCGCGCGCGTCATGGCGCTGCTGCGCGACCTGGTGCACTCGCGCGGGGTGGCCGCCGTCGTGGCGACCCACGACCCGGAGCTGGTGGCCATGGCGGACCGGGTGCTCGTGGTCCGCGAGGGCCGGTTGGCGACGGTATGACGGTTTCCGGGGCCGGCCGCCGGTCGTGTCCCGGAGGTTGCGCCCAGATACCGGATTGGTCACGGTTCCGGGTGCAAAGGGGGCGAAGGGTATGTGCGGGCGCCGAACGGTGACTAGAGTCACCCGCGCACAGTGCAGTGCGCGGGCACACGCGCCTGCACCTCACCGAGGGGTGATCCCCGCCGGTGAGCGACTCAACTCAGGAGGACACGTGACACCTCGACGACGACTTGCAGGCATCGGGGCCTTCACCCTCGCCTCGGCCCTGCTGCTGTCCGCGTGCGGTGGCGGCTCGGGCGATGACACCGGGGAGGGCACGGGCGGCGGCTCGGGCGCCGGGATCATCACCGTGCAGAACGGCGAGCCGCAGAACCCGCTCATCCCCACGATGACGAACGAGACCAACGGCTCGCTGGCCATCTCGAACGTCTTCGCGGGCCTCGTCTACTACGACGCCGACGGCCAGACGCAGAACGACATGGCGGAGTCCATCGACTCCAAGGACAACCAGACGTGGACCATCACGATCAAGGACGGCTGGACGTTCACCGACGGCTCGAAGGTGACGGCGCAGAGCTACGTCGACGCCTGGAACTACGGTGCGTACGGGCCCAACGCCCAGAACCTCAGCTACTTCTTCGAGCCCATCGAGGGCTTCGCGGACGTGAACTTCGCCGAGGACCAGCTGAACGAGGACGGCAGCCCCAAGGAGGGTGAGAAGCCCGCCTCGGAGACGATGAGCGGCCTCAAGGTCGTCAGCGACACCGAGTTCACGGTCAAGCTCGCCCAGCCCGAGTCGGACTTCCCGATCCGCCTGGGGTACTCCGCGTTCATGCCGCTCCCGGAGGCGTTCTTCGACAACCCGGACGCCTTCGCCGACAAGCCGATCGGCAACGGCCCGTACCAGGTCGAGAACTGGGTGCACAACGAGGTCATCGAGCTGCGCCCGAACCCCGACTACCAGGGCGAGCGCAAGGCGCAGAACGACGGCGCCGACCTGGTCGCCTACACCGAGGAGGACACGGCGTACAACGACCTCCTCGGCGGTCAGCTCGACATCGTGAAGAACGTGCCGTCGTCGTCGTTCGCGACGTTCGAGGACGAGCTGGGCGACCGCGCAGTCAACCAGGCCGCGGCCGTCATCCAGGTCATCAACGTCCCGGAGTACGTCAAGGAGTTCGAGGGCGACGCGGGCCTGCTGCGCCGCCAGGCCATCTCCATGGCGATCGACCGTGACCAGATCACCGAGACGATCTACAACGGCACCCGCACCCCGGCGAAGGACTTCACGTCGCCGGTCATCGACGGCTGGTCCGACAAGGTCGAGGGCAACGAGGTGCTCGAGTACAACCCCGACGAGGCCAAGAAGCTCTGGGACCAGGCCGAGAGCGAGGACCCGGTCGGCGCCGACTTCACGCTGCAGATCGCCTCGAACGCCGACTCCGACCACCAGACCTGGGTGGACGCCGTCTGCAACAACGTCCGCAGCACGCTCGGCATCGGGTGCGAGTTCGACCCGTACGCCACCTTCGACGAGTTCCTCGACGCGCGTGACAACGAGCAGATCAAGGGCCTCTTCCGTGGCGGCTGGCAGGCCGACTACCCGGCGCTGAGCAACTTCCTCGGGCCGATCTACGGCACGGGCGCGGGCTCGAACGACATGGGCTACTCGAACAAGGAGTTCGACGCGAAGCTCAAGGAGGGCAACGGCGCGACCGACCCGGAGGCCGCGATCAAGGCCTACCAGGAGGCGCAGACCATCCTGTTCGGTGACATGCCTGGTATCCCGCTGTGGTACCAGAACGCCACCGGCGGCTTCGGCGAGGACGTCGAGAACGTCGTCTTCGGCTGGGACAGCGACCCGATCCTGTACCAGGTCACGAAGCAGGGCTGACGCCCGATTCGGTGCCGGCCGGCCGCGTCCGGTAGGTTCGCGGCCGGCCCGCCGATGTTCGGAGGGCAGGGTGTGCCGACGACGCACACCCTGCCCCCTATCCTTGTCCTGGCCACACCCGTCGTGGCCATCGTCCTGGCAACGAGGCCCGAAACTTGAACCCGTGGCCCTGGGAATCCCGGGGCGAACGAGGAGACAACACACATGCTCTGGTATCTCGGACGCAGGCTCCTACAGGTGATCCCTGTGTTCCTGGGGGCGACGCTCCTGCTCTACGCACTCGTGTTCCTGCGGCCCGGAGACCCCGTGGCCGGCCTGGGCGGGGAGCGCGGTCTCCCCGAGGCCGTGCAAGCCCAGATTCGCGAGCAGTACAACCTGAACGAACCGTTCATCGTGCAGTACCTGCTGTTCCTCAAGGGTGTCTTCACGCTCGACTTCGGCGTCGACTTCCGTGGTCAGGACATCATGGACGTCATCGGCGCGGCGCTTCCGGTCACGTTCCAGCTCGCGATCATGGCGCTCGTCATCGAGGGCGTCTTCGGCGTCCTCTTCGGGCTCTTCGCCGGGATGCGCAAGGGCGGCTGGTTCGACGGCACCGTCCTCGTGATCAGCCTGCTGGTCATCTCCGTGCCGACCTTCGTCATCGGCTTCGTGCTGCAGTTCGTCATGGGCGTGAAGCTCGGCTGGTTCCCCGTCACGGTCGGCAGGGACCCGAACTTCTACAGCCTCCTGCTACCGGCGATCGTGCTGGCAGCGACGTCGTTCGCCTACGTGATCCGCCTGACGCGCACGTCGGTCGCGGAGAACCTCAGCGCCGACTACGTCCGCACCGCGCGGGCCAAGGGTCTCCGTCGCTCGCAGGTCACCGGCCGCCACGTGCTGCGCAACTCGCTCATCCCCGTCGTCACGTTCCTGGGCGCCGACCTCGGCAACCTCATGGGCGGCGCGATCGTGACGGAGGGCATCTTCAACATCAACGGCGTCGGGGGGACGCTCTACCAGGCGATCATCCGAGGCGAGAACATCACCGTCGTCTCGCTCACGACCGTGCTGGTCATCGTCTACATCCTGGCGAACCTGCTCGTCGACCTCCTCTACGCCGCCCTCGACCCGAGGATCCGTTATGCCTGAGAACCGTTACGAGACCGTGCCCGGCGGGCGGCGACCGCGCCCCGGGCAGGAGCACTTCGCCGCCGAGGTCGACGAGGGCGGCCTGGGTGCCGTCGACGCGGTCAAGACGGACGAGGCCCCCTCCAGCCTGTGGCGCGACGCGTGGCGCGAGATGCGCCGGCGCCCGATGTTCTGGGTCGCCGCCGCGATCATCCTGCTCGTCATCACGGTGGCCGCCTTCCCGGGCTGGTTCACGTCCGTCCACCCGCGTTTCGACTGCGAGCTGGCCAAGTCGCTGGACGGCCCCGAGCCCGGGCACCCGTTCGGCTTCGACAAGCAGGGCTGCGACATCTACGCGCGCACCATCTACGGCGCCCGTGCGTCCGTGCTCGTGGGCGTCATGTCCACGGCGATGGTCGTGATCCTCGGCACCATCATGGGCGCCGTCGCCGGCTACTTCGCCGGCTGGTTCGACGTCATCCTGTCGCGCATCACCGACATCTTCTTCGCGATCCCGCTGGTGCTGGCCGCCATCGTCATCATGTCGATCACCACCAACCGGACCAGCTTCACCGTGGCCCTGGTGCTCGCGTCGTTCGGGTGGACGTCCATTGCCCGCATCACGCGCGGCACCGTGATGTCCGTGAAGAACAACGAGTTCGTCACCGCCGCCCGCTCGCTCGGCATGGGGCGCGGCAAGATCCTGCTGAGGCACGTGCTGCCCAACTCGGCGGCACCGATCATCGTGTACGCGACGGTCGCGCTGGGCACGTTCATCGTCGCCGAGGCCACGCTGAGCTTCCTCGGCATCGGTCTGCCGCCCAGCACCGTCTCGTGGGGCGGGGACATCTCGCAGGCCCAGCGGGCGATCCGCCAGGCGCCGGAGATCCTCTTCTACCCGGCCGCAGGCCTGGCGATCACGGTGCTCGGCTTCATCATGATGGGCGACGTCGTGCGCGACGCCCTCGACCCGAAGGCACGGAAGCGATGACGACACAGTTCCCAGTGACGAACGGCAACCAGCCCGTCGGTGAGGGAGACGGCCGCAGCTACGAGGCGGGGACCGACAAGCCCCTGCTCGAGATCCGCGACCTCCAGGTGTCGTTCACCACCTCCGAGGGCGTGGTGCACGCCGTCCGCGGCGCCGACATCACCGTGTACCCCGGACAGTCCGTCGCGATCGTCGGCGAGTCCGGGTCGGGCAAGTCGACCACCGCGCACGCCGTGATCGACCTGCTGCCCGGCACCGGCAAGGTGACCGGCGGCAGCATCAAGTTCGACGGCCGCGAGATCGTGGGCCTGCCCCGCACGGAGATCGAGGCGATGCGCGGCCGGGACATCGGCCTCGTCCCGCAGGACCCGATGTCCAACCTCAACCCCGTGTGGCGCATCGGCACCCAGATCGAGGAGGCCCTCAAGGCCAACGGCTTCGAGGGCGGCAAGCGGGAGCGCAAGGAGCGCGTCGCCGGCCTGCTCCAGGAGGCCGGCCTGCCCGACGCCGAGCGGCGGGCGCGCCAGTTCCCGCACGAGTTCTCGGGCGGCATGCGCCAGCGCTCGCTCATCGCGATCGGGCTGGCCTCGCGGCCGAAGCTCCTCATCGCGGACGAGCCGACGTCGGCCCTCGACGTCACGGTGCAGCGGCAGATCCTCGACCACCTCGAGGTGCTCACGCAGGAGCTCGGCACCGCCGTCCTGTTCATCACCCACGACCTGGGGCTGGCCGCCGAGCGCGCCGAGCACCTCGTGGTGATGTTCAAGGGCCGCGTCGTCGAGTCGGGCCCGGCCCGGCAGATCCTCGCGAACCCGCAGCATCCGTACACCCAGAGGCTGGTCGCCTCCGCGCCGTCGCTCGCGTCCCGCCGCATCCAGGTGGCGCACGAGCAGGGCGAGGAGTCGGAGGAGCTGCTGGCGCCGGACCTCGACGCGACCGTCCCGCTCCCGGCGGCGGGCAAGGCCGCGGAGCGGGACCTCGTCGTGGCGAAGAACCTCACGAAGGTCTTCACCATCCGCGGCGGCCGCCCCGGGGCGTCGACGGACTTCAAGGCCGTCGACGACGTGAGCTTCACGCTCAAGCGGGGCCACACGCTCGCGCTGGTGGGCGAGTCGGGCTCGGGCAAGTCCACGGCGGCGAACATGGTGCTGGGTCTGCTCGACCCGACCTCGGGCGTCGTCGAGTTCGACGGCGCGGACGTCGCGAAGTACTCGCCCAAGGAGGCCTTCGCGTTCCGCCGGCGCATCCAGCCGGTGTTCCAGAACCCGTACGGCTCGCTCGACCCGACGTTCTCCATCTTCCGGTCGATCGAGGAGCCCCTGGCCCTGCACAGGGTCGGCGGCAAGAAGGAGCGCGAGAAGCGGGTGCGGGAGCTGCTCGACATGGTGGCGCTGCCGCAGTCGGCGATGCGCCGCTTCCCGAACGAGCTCTCCGGCGGCCAGCGCCAGCGCATCGCCATCGCTCGGGCGCTCGCCCTGCGCCCCGAGGTCATCGTGCTCGACGAGGCCGTGTCGGCCCTCGACGTGCTCGTCCAGGCGCAGATCCTGGAGCTCCTCGGGAACCTGCAGGAGGAGCTGGGGCTGTCGTACCTGTTCATCACGCACGACCTCGCGGTCGTGCGGCAGATCGCCGACTCGGTGGTCGTGATGCAGAACGGCAAGGTCGTGGAACAGGCGACCACCGACGAGGTGTTCGACAACCCGCGCCAGCAGTACACGCGCGACCTGCTCGCCGCCATCCCCGGTGCGGGGCTGGAGGGCGCGGCGATCGCGGGCTGACGTCCCGACGCGGCCCGACGGGGGGGGGGAGGAGAGAAAGGGGGGGGGGGGGGGCCCGGCTCTTTTTTCGTTTTTTTGTTGTGGGGGAGAGGGGGCCGGGGGGGGACAAACAAAAGGCCTGGTCGTGCGTCGGCCCCCGTCCTGTCTCCGTTTGCCGATGGTCAGGCACGGCGTCAGGGTGAAGGGCATGGCAGGGGCACCGACGTTGGCCCGCGGGGTCTTCTATCCGGCAGCAGGCATCATTTTGGTGTTCGTGCTGGTCGCGGTGCTCTTCACCGACGCCACGGACGCCGTGCTGAGCACCCTGCAGGGCGAGGTGATCGGCGCGTTCGGCTGGTACTACGTGCTCCTGGTGGCCGCGTTCGTCATCTTCGCGATCTGGATGGGCCTCAGCCGCTTCGGGGACATCGTGCTGGGCCCGGACGACGAGTCGCCGGACTTCAAGCTTCCCGTGTGGTTCTCCATGCTGTTCGCCACGGGGATGGGGATCGGGCTCGTCTACTACGGGGTGTCCGAGCCGCTGTCCCACTTCGTCAGCCCCAAGCCGGGCGTCACCGGCGACGACGCCACGCTCGCGCAGGCGGCGATCTCCCAGACCTACGTGCACTGGGGCTTCCACGCGTGGGCGATCTACGTGGTGGCCGGGCTCGCGCTGGCGTACGCGATCCACCGCAAGGGTCGGCCGGTGTCCATCCGCTGGGCGCTCGAGCCCCTCCTGGGCGACCGCGTGAAGGGCTGGGCGGGCAACGTCATCGACGTCGTGGCGATCATCGGCACGGTGTTCGGGGTCGCCACGTCCCTGGGCCTGGGCGTGCTGCAGGTGGCCCACGGGCTGGGGTACCTCGACGTGGTGGAGCCGAGCACCGCCCTCGAGATCGGCCTGATCGCGGTGATCACGGCGATCGCGGCGATGTCGGTCGCGTCGGGGCTGTCCAAGGGCATCAAGTGGCTGTCGAACGGGAACATGGTCCTCGCGGGCATCGTGCTGGCCGTCGTGCTGGTGCTGGGCCCCACGCTGTTCATCCTGCGCAGCTGGGTGCAGTCGTTCGGGTACTACTTCGCGAACGTCATCCAGATGACCTTCGACACGCTGGCGTTCCGGGGGGACGAAGGGCTGGCCTGGGAGTCGAGCTGGACGATCTTCTACTGGGGCTGGTGGATCTCCTGGGCACCCTTCGTGGGTGTCTTCATCGCACGCATCTCGCGCGGACGCACCGTGCGCGAGTTCGTCCTCGGCACGCTCGCCGTCCCGATGGCCGTCGCGACGATCTGGTTCAGCGTCTTCGGGGGAGCGGGGCTCCACCAGGAGATGACGGAGCCCGGCAGCATGCTGGACCCCGCGACCGGCGGGGTGAACACCGACACCGCGATGTTCCAGCTCTTCGACACCCTGCCCGGGGCCGGGACGTGGCTCGCCGTCGCGGGCATCGTGCTGGTGGTGATCTTCTTCGTCACGTCGTCCGACTCCGGGTCGTTCGTCGTCGACATGCTCGCCCATGGCGGCAACCCCAACCCCCCGCTGTGGAGCCGCCTGTTCTGGGCGGGGCTGCAGGGGCTCGTCGCGATCGCCCTCCTGCTCGCGGGCGGGCTCCAGGCGCTGCAGACGGCGTCCATCCTCATCGCCCTGCCGTTCTCGCTGGTGCTCATCGGCATGGCGGTGTCGATCGTCAAGGAGCTCAGCGCGGAGCACCGGGAGATCGTGCGTGCCGAGCGACGCGCCGCCCGTGCGGCCCTGACCGAGCACGTCACGGAACGGGTCGCCACCACGCTCGCGGGACGGTGGGAGAACGTGCTGCCCTCCGCGCCCGGCGCGCTGCGGCTGCGTGCGCCGCGCCGTCGGGACGTCAAGGGCCCGCCCGGCGCCGCGCCCGAGAAGCCGCCGGAGACGGGCGGGGACGAGCAGCCTGGACCGGGCGGGTAAGATAGCGGCGGCCCGATTGACGGGTCGCCTCCCCACCCCAGGAAATGAGACCCGTAGATGTCTGTGCGCTCCGACCTGCGCAACGTGGCGATCGTCGCCCACGTCGACCACGGCAAGACGACCCTCGTGGACGCCATGCTGCGCCAGGCAGGCGCCTTCTCCGCCCACCAGCACGTGGACGACCGCGTCATGGACTCCGGTGACCTGGAGCGCGAGAAGGGCATCACCATCCTCGCGAAGAACACCGCGGTCCGGTACGCCGGTCCGTCGGCGGCCGAGGCGGGCGAGCCCGGTGGCATCACGATCAACGTGATCGACACCCCGGGGCACGCCGACTTCGGCGGCGAGGTCGAGCGCGGCCTGTCGATGGTGGACGGCGTCGTGCTGCTGGTCGACGCGTCCGAGGGCCCGCTGCCCCAGACCCGTTTCGTGCTGCGCAAGGCGCTCGCCGCGAAGCTGCCCGTGATCGTCGTCGTGAACAAGGTCGACCGTCCCGACGCGCGCATCACCGAGGTCGTGGGGGAGACCACGGACCTGCTGCTCGGCCTCGCGAGCGACCTGTCCGACGAGGTCCCCGACCTCGACCTGGACGCCATCCTCGACGTGCCCGTCGTGTACGCGTCGGCCAAGGCCGGCCGCGCGTCGATCGACCAGCCCGCCGACGGCGCGCTGCCGGCGAACGAGGACCTCGAGCCGCTGTTCGGCACGATCCTCGAGAAGATCCCGGCGCCGACCTTCGAGGCGGACATGCCGCTCCAGGCGCACGTGACCAACCTCGACGCGTCGCCGTTCCTCGGCCGCCTCGCGCTGCTGCGCATCTTCAACGGCACCCTGCGCAAGGGCCAGACGGTCGCGTGGGCCCGCCACGACGGCACCCTGTCGAGCGTGCGGATCACCGAGCTGCTCGAGACGAAGGCGCTCGACCGCGTGCCCACCGAGTCCGCCGGCCCCGGCGAGATCGTGGCCGTGGCGGGCATCGCCGACATCATGATCGGCGAGACCCTCACGGACGTCGACGACCCGCGCCCGCTGCCGCTCATCACGGTGGACGACCCGGCGATCTCGATGACCGTCGGCATCAACACCTCGCCCCTGGCCGGCAAGGGCGGCAAGGGCCACAAGGTCACCGCGCGCCAGGTCAAGGACCGCCTCGACTCCGAGCTCATCGGCAACGTGTCGCTCAAGGTGCTCCCCACCGAGCGCCCGGACGCGTGGGAGGTGCAGGGCCGCGGCGAGCTCGCCCTGGCGATCCTCGTCGAGCAGATGCGGCGCGAGGGCTTCGAGCTCACCGTCGGCAAGCCGCAGGTCGTCACGAAGCAGATCGACGGCAAGCGCCACGAGCCGATGGAGCGCATGACCATCGACGTGCCGGAGGAGTACCTCGGCGCCGTCACCCAGCTCCTCGCGCAGCGCAAGGGCCGCATGGAGACGATGAGCAACCACGGCACCGGCTGGGTGCGCATGGAGTTCATGGTCCCGGCGCGCGGCCTCATCGGCTTCCGCACGCAGTTCCTCACGGAGACGCGCGGCACCGGCATCGCCGCGTCGATCTCCGAGGGCTTCGAGCCGTGGCACGGCCCGATCGAGTCGCGCAACACCGGCTCCCTCGTGGCCGACCGGGCCGGCAAGGTGACGCCCTTCGCCATGATCAACCTGCAGGAGCGCGGCTCGTTCTTCGTCGACCCCACGCAGGAGGTCTACGAGGGCATGATCGTCGGCGAGAACTCCCGCAACGAGGACATGGACGTCAACATCACCAAGGAGAAGAAGCTGACGAACATGCGGTCCTCGACCGCCGACAACTTCGAGAACCTCATCCCGCCGCGCCACCTCACGCTCGAGGAGTCCCTCGAGTTCGCGCGCGAGGACGAGTGCGTCGAGGTGACGCCGGAGGTCGTGCGGATCCGCAAGGTCGAGCTCGACGCGACGGCGCGCGCCCGGGCGACGGCGCGGGCCAAGCGCGCCTGACCCTCCTCCGGGTGACCGGTCCCGCCGTGTCCGCCGCGCAGCCCGTCCCCGCCGTACCCGTGCGGGACGGCGGGCTGCTCGCGGTCCACGCGCACCCCGACGACGAGACGCTCGCGACCGGGGCGCTCCTCGCGTCGTGGGCCGCCGCGGGCCGGCCGGTCGCCGTGGTCACCTGCACGCGCGGCGAGCGCGGCGAGGTCATCGACACGCCGGCGCACCGCACGGGGCTGGCGCGCCTCGAGGGTGACGGCCCCGCCCTCGCCGCGCACCGGGAGACGGAGCTGGCCGCCGCCCTGGCCGCGCTGGGCGGCGCGTCGGGCGTCGTCGGGCACACGTTCCTCGACGCCGTCGACCTGTCCGACACCCGGCCCACCGGGGTGCGTCGGGCGTCCACCGAGCGGTTCGAGGACTCGGGCATGGCCTGGGTCGCGCCGGGCGTGGCCGGGCCGGCGGACGACGCGCCCGCGACGGCGTTCGCGCGCGTGCCGCTCGACGACGCCGCCGTGCGGCTGGCGGCGGTCGTGCGCGCCCGCCGCCCCGTCGTCGTCGCGACGTACGAGGAGCAGGGCGGCTACGGGCACCCGGACCACGTGCGCACGCACGACGTCGCGGTGCGGGCGCTCGCGCTCGCGGCCGACCCAGGAGCCCCCGTGCCTGGCGAGCCGTGGGCCGCCGAGCTGTGGCGCGCGGTGACGCCGTCCGCCGCGCTGCGGGCGGGCCGCCGGGCGCTGGCCGCCGCCCCCGCGGCGCGGGACCTCGCCGCCCGCACCGGGCTGACCTTTCCGGACCCCGACGAACCCCTGCCCCCGCTCGCGCGCCACGACGCGGAGCTGCGCGACGCCGGGCCGCACGACGTCGCACAGGTCGACGTCGCCGCGGTGCTCGACCGTGTGCTCGCCGCGATGCGCGCCCACGCCACCCAGGTGCAGCACGTCACCCCGGCACCGGCGGCGGAGGACCCCGGCGCCGGCCTGCTCGGCTGGTACGCCCTGAGCAACGACGTCCTCGCCCCGGTGCTGGCGCACGAGCTCTACCTCGTGTCTCCGCATCTGTCTCCGCATCTGTCTCCAGAGGCGTCGCGCGAGGTGCCCCGTGCTCCCGGTCGGACGTCGCGGCGCGCCGGTCGCCGGTAGGCTCGCGCCGATGACCACCCCCGAGCACGCGACGCCCACCTCGCCCCCCGCCCCGGCGGGCGCCGGCCGGTGGTGGCGGTCCGCCGCGCGCGCGGTCCTCGCCCTCGTGCTGGGCGCCGCCGTCGGGGTGCTCGGCACCGTCGCGCACCGCACCCAGTGGCACGACCTGCCCGTCGGCATCGTGCTGGCCCTCGCGATCACGCTGTCCACGGCGGTCCTGTGCCGCGCGTGGGCCGGGTGGGGCCCGCTGCTCGCGGCCGGCGCGGGCTGGGTCGTCGCGGTGCAGGTGCTCGCCGTCGCGGGCCCGGGTGGGGACGTGCTGGTGCCGGCGCAGCCCGTCGGTCTGGTGTGGACCTACGGAGGCCTCGCGATGTTCCTCGTGGCGGCCTTCCTGCCCGGGTCGTGGTTCTCCGACCGGCGAGGCTGAGGCACGGTCCCCGTGACCGTCTGTGAGCGTCCGGTGCGCGCCGCCCGGCCGGGCGTGACGAACCTGTGCGAACCGGCGTCCGATTTGGCACTTTCACCCGGACTTGCACCGGGCCGGGCTGCGGCGCCCGAGTAGGATCCCCCAGGCGGGTCCGCCCCGCGTCACCTGTCCCCCCGGGGCGTCGCCCCGCACCCCACCCTGACGGAGCATGCATGGGTCACCCGACCGAGCGCGAGCCGGACCCCGCCGGGTCCGCACCCGCCGAGCCTGCGCGCCCCGAGTCCGAGCCTCAGGTCGAGCCTCAGGTCGAGCCCGGGGCTGGTGCGCCCACGGCGCCGGGCAGGTCCGAGCCGCCGCAGGCCCCGGGGCAGCCCGTCGCCGCGCCGGCTGCCGGGCCGACCGCCGAGGCGCCTGCTCCCGAGCCGCCGGACGCCGACGAGCCGGACACCCCGTACCAGCCGCGGGTGCGGCTGTACGAGCAGCGGGTCATCGCCACGGTGCCCGCGCCGTCGTCGGGACCGCCCACCCAGGCGCTGCCGGCGGTGGCGGCGTCGGTCCCGCCCGCCCCCCAGGGAGCGCCGTCCGGTGATCCGGCTGCCGCGGCCCTCGGCGGCGTCCCCGCCGGGCCGGCGACGCCGCCGCCGGCGGACCCCGGCTCACCGCTCGACGGCCTGGCCGGAGACGGCGCGCCGAGCCGCGCGCCGAAGGTCGCGCTGTGGGCCGGCGTCGGGCTCGTGGTCCTCGCGGGCCTCTACGCGGGCGCGCAGTGGGCCGTCGCGGGGACGGTGCCGAAGGGCACCAGCGTGGCCGGGGTCGAGATCGGCGGGATGGACGCCGGGCCCGCGGTCGCCGCGCTCGACGACGGCCTCGGCGAGCGTGCCGAGGAGCCGATCGACGTCCGGGCGGGCGAGGCGTCGAGCACGATCGACCCGGCCGCCGCCGGCCTGGCGTTCGACGCGCAGGCGACCGTCGACGGGCTCACGGGCTTCTCCCTCAGCCCCGCGCACCTGTGGGAGCACCTCGTCGGCGGCGACGCCGTACCGCCCGTCGTCGACGTCTCCCGACCCACCCTCACCGAGGCGGTCTCCGGCCTGGAGGAGTCCCTGAAGGTCGAGCCCGTGGACGGCACGGTCGGCTTCAAGGGCGCCAAGGCCACCGCCACGGACGCGGTCGAGGGGTCGAGCGTGCTGGTCGACGACGCCGTGGCCGCCGTCGCGGACGCCTGGCTCGTCACGTCGGGCCCGGTCGACCTCCCGACCGAGGTCGTCGAGCCCGCGGTGACGCAGGCGGAGACGGACGCCGCTCTGGAGCAGGCGCAGCAGGTGGTGAGCGGCCCCGTCACGGTCGACGTCGGGGAGCAGTCCGCGGAGCTGGCGCCGAAGGCGCTCGCCGGCGCGACGTCGTTCAAGAACACCGACGGCGAGCTGAAGGCCCGGTTCGACGGCAAGAAGCTGGTCTCCGACGTCGTGGACGACACGGACGACCTGCTCACCGAGCCGGACGACGCGCACTTCGTGTTCTCCGGCGGCAAGCCGGTCGTCGAGGGCGGGGAGCAGGGCACGACGCTCGACCCGGACGACACCGCGTCCGCGGTCGGCAAGGCCGCCCTCTCGGACGACCGGAAGACCCAGCTGAAGCTGGTCGAGCGGGAGCCGGAGCGCACCAAGGAGGCCCTCGAGGACATGGGGGTCAAGGAGGTCGTCTCGTCGTTCTCGACCCCGCTGACGAGCGAGCCGATCCGCACGCGCAACCTCGAGCGCGGTGCCCAGATCATCACCGGCACCCTCGTGGCGCCGGGCGAGACGTTCTCGCTGCTCGACACCCTGTCGCCCATCGACGAGTCGAACGGCTTCGTCGCGGCGGGCGTCGTGAGCAACGGCGTGCACACCGACGCCGTGGGCGGTGGGCTGTCCCAGATGGCCACGACCACGTACAACGCCGGGTTCCTCGCCGGCTACGACGACGCGGGCCACCAGCCGCACAGCTACTGGTTCAGCCGGTACCCGGCCGGGCGCGAGGCGACCATCTACGTGGGCGCCATCGACATGGAGTTCACCAACGACACCCCGTACGGCGCCGTCATGCAGTCGTGGGTCTCGGGCGGCGAGCTGCACGTGCAGATCTGGTCGACCAAGTACTACGAGGTGAAGAAGCAGGCGGGCGACAAGCGCAACGTGGTCCCGGCCACCGCGGTGCACAAGTCGGGCGCGGGCTGCGAGCCCTACCCGGGCGGCAACGACGGGTTCACGATCACGAACTACCGGCAGGTGTTCCACGACGGCAAGCAGGTCAAGGACGAGTCGAAGACCTGGACCTACAAGCCGGACAACCCCGTCGTGTGCGACCAGCCGAAGGCCGACCGCGACGACGACCGCCAGCCCAAGGACGACGGCGAGGACGACGCCGGCGACGACGGGAAGGCCAAGGAGGACTGATGCTCGGACGCTCGGAACGCGAGTCCCCGGCGCACGCCGCACAGGCGGCGCACGACGCGGGCTGGTCGGGGGTCGCCCCCGGGTCGGCGGTGGCCACGGCCGTGCCGGACGAGTCGATCGAGCTGCTGGACCTCGGCACGACGTCGGACACGCTGGCCACGGTGGCCACGATCGACGACCTGGCGGCGGTCGTGCACCTGGGGCACCCGGAGCAACCGTCGCCGGGGCTGGAGGAGGCGCTGCTCGCCGGTGAGCCGTCGCTCATCGTCACGGCGGCCGTCGCCGTGGCGCCGCAGTGGGTGTGGGTGGCTCCGGCAGGCGCGACGGGCGGCCAGGTGGTCATCGACGAGGCGGGGATGCGCGACTGCCAGGACCTGCTGCGCGGCATGGGCGTGAGCCCGCGGCTGGTGCCGACCCGCACGTCGGTGGACGAGCGGGTCGCGCTGGCGGGGCCCGCCGGGTCGCTCGTCGTGGAGCGGCCCCGGGTGCCCGCGGGCTGGGTCGAGGTGCCCGGCAGCGAGCGGCTCGCCGGCCGGATGCCGGTCTGGTACGGGCTCCTGGAGGCGCGGGCGCAGTGGCCGCGGTTCGACGTCCCCGCCCAGGTGTGGCTCGCCGTCGGGCCGTCGGACGACCACCGGGGGTCCCTGCAGGACACGCTGGCCGTCCTGTCGGCGGCGGGCGTCGACCTCCAGCACCTGCGCAGCCACCCGTCGGCCCACGGGCCGCACGTCTTCTTCACGTCGTTCCGCTGCGCGAGCGTCGACGTGCTCGACGGGCTCGTCGCCGAGCTCGACGCTCGTGGCGTCGCCCACCGCACGCTGGCCGTGCTGCCGGGCGAGGGCTTCGTGCCCGGCCCCGTGCCGCTGGCGCCGCGGTGGGCCGCGGGCGCCCGGGCCGCGGAGTGAGGAGCGGCGGACGATGATCGCGTACCTCGGGCCGGAGGGCACGTTCACCCACGAGGCGGTCCGGCGCTGGGTCGGTGCACGGGCGGGTGGCGGCGACGCCGCGCAGCAGCCGCTGGCCACCGTCCGGGAGGTGCACGACGCCGTCGCGTCGGGCGCCGCGGACCGGGGGGTGGTGGCGATCGAGAGCTCCGTCGAGGGGTACGTCGTGCCGTCCCTGGACGCGCTGGTGGGCAGCCCCGACGTGGTCGCGGTGGACGAGGTCGTGCTGGACGTCTCCTTCGACGCGTTCGTGCGACCCGGGCATGCCGACCCGTCGGGCCTGCGCGAGGCGACGGCGCACCCGCACGGCCTGGCGCAGTGCACGCGGTTCGTCGCGGAGCGGGGCCTGCTGCCCGTGCCGGCGTCGTCGAACGCGGCGGCGTGCCGGGACCTCGCCGACCACCAGGTCGCGTTCGGCCCCCGGCTGTGCGGCGAGCTCTACGGGCTGGAGACCCTCGCGACGGGGGTGGAGGACTTCGCCGGCGCGCGCACGCGGTTCGTCGTGCTGTGCCGCCGGGACGACGCGACGGCCGCCTGGGCGCCGGCCCGCGCGGCGGGGCACGGCGCCGCCCCCGAGGCGTGGCGCACCATGGTCGCCGTGACCCCGGTGGTCACCGGACCGGGCGTGCTGGCGCGCGTCACGGCGGAGTTCGCGGAGCGCGGCGTGAACATGTCGAGCCTGGTGGAGCGGCCGCTGAAGGTCCGCGAGCGCCAGTACGTGTTCGTCGTGACGCTCGACGGCGCCCCCTGGGAACCGCAGGTCCGCGACCTCTTCGCCGCCCTGCTCGGCGCGGGCGACTCGCTCAAGGTGCTCGGCGCGTTCCCCGTGGCGCCCGGCGGACCGGCGCTCGACGGCGTGCTGCCCGACCACGTGCCGACGGGCAGCGTGCTGGGCGCGGACGACGACGCCACGGTCGCGAGGGGCCTGCTGTGGTGACCGGCGAGGGAGCCGGCCGGATCGGGGTCGTCGGCCTCGGTCTGGTCGGCGGGTCGCTCGCGCGGCTGCTCGCCGCGCGCGGCGCGGTCGTCGTCGCGACCGACGTCGACGCCGGCACGCGCGCCGACGCGCGCGCCGTCGGGCTGCGCGTCGCCGACGACCTGGCGGGCCTGTGCGCCGCGGACCCGGAGGTCGTCGTGCTCGCCGTCCCGCTGCGCGCCGTGCGCGCCACGGCCGCGGAGCTCGCGCCGCTGCTCGCCGGCGGCGACGCGACCGTGACCGACGTGGGCTCGGTCAAGGGTCCGGTGCGTGCGGCGGTCGTCGCCGCGGGGCTGGGCGACCGGTACGTCGGGGCCCACCCGATGGCCGGCACCGAGCACAGCGGCTTCGGCGCGTCCGACGCCGCCCTGCTCGACGCGGCGCCCTGGGCCGTGACCGTGGCCGAGCCGGGGGCCGCCGCGCCCGACGAGCCCCGGCGCCTCGCGCAGGTGCTGCGCCTGGTGACGGGCCCGCTGGCCGGCACCGCCGCGGTGGTCACCGACGACCGGCACGACGAGGCGGCCGCGCTGGTGAGCCATGTACCGCACGTGCTGGCCACCCAGCTCCTCAACGCCGTGGCGGGCGCGCCCGTGCGCGACCTCGCGCTGGGCCTCGCCGCCGGCAGCTTCCGCGACGGCACCCGGGTGGCGCTCACCGACCCGGCCCGCACGGAGGCGATGGTCACGGAGAACGCCGCGTGGGTGGCGCCCGCGCTGCGCAAGGTGGTGCGCGACCTCGAGGTCGTGATCGGCGCGCTGGAGACCAACGGCGCCCTGCACGAGGTCTTCCACGCCGCCGACGACGTCCGTGAGCTCCGCGCGGGGGGCCGTCCCCGCCCGGCCGGGCCGGAGGAGGGGCTGCCGGTCGGCGACGGGTGGACGGCCGGCGTGGTCGACGCCCTGGTGGCGCGCTGCACGGCGGGTGCCGTCGTCGTGGGGGTCGACGACGGCACGGTCCGGGTGCGCGCGCCGCGCTGAGCGGCGCCGGGCCGTGGTCTCAGGCTTCGGCGGGCCGCCCGCGCCGCGGCCGTCGCGGCGGGACCGGCTTCACGGCCTCGACGTCGGCGGCGGCGACGGCGACCTCCGGCAGGCCGGGGGAGCGGTCGGGCCGCACGCGCAGGCCGGCGGGCCCGGCCGCCGTGAGAATCCCCACGACGTCCGCCCACCGGGCCCCGCTCTCGGCGGCCTCCGCGGGCGTCAGCCGGCGCCGCACGACGACGCGGGTCCCCGCGGGCAGCTCGCGCCACGCGGGCAGCGGCTCGGGGGACGGGACAGCAGGTGGGACGGCTGACGGCGAAGGCACCACGTCAGCGATACTAGAGTTGGCTGCGCGGGCGCTGCGCCCGCGCCCGGTCAGCACCGGAGAAGCACCAACGACGAATCATCGAGACCCGCAGCCCGCCCGCCGGACCGCGCCCTCGTCACCTGGAAGGTAGCCCGCAGTGACCTACGTGATCGCTCAGCCGTGCGTCGACGTCAAGGACAAGGCGTGCATCGAGGAGTGTCCCGTGGACTGCATCTACGAGGGCTCGCGCTCCCTGTACATCCACCCGGACGAGTGCGTGGACTGCGGCGCCTGCGAGCCGGTGTGCCCGGTGGAGGCCATCTACTACGAGGACGACGTCCCCGAGCAGTGGAAGGACTACTACCGGGCCAACGTCGAGTTCTTCGACGACCTCGGCTCTCCGGGCGGCGCCGCGAAGATGGGGCTCATCGAGAAGGACGACCCCATGATCGCCGGCCTGCCGCCCCAGGCCTGATGGGGTTCGCCGACCTCGGCGGACTGCCCTACCCCTGGGACACGCTCGACGACGTGCGGGCGACCGCCCGTGCCCACCCCGGCGGCGTCGTGGACCTGTCGATCGGCACGCCCGTCGACCCGACGCCGCAGGTCGTCCGTGACGCGCTCGCCGCGGCGTCGGACGCCCACGGCTACCCGCTGACGCACGGCACGCCCGCGCTCCGGGAGGCCGTGACGGGCTGGTTCGCGCGCCGCCGCGGCGTGCCGGGGCTCGATCCGGCGGCCGTGCTGCCCTCGGTCGGCTCCAAGGAGCTCGTCGGCCTGCTGCCCTCGCTGCTGCACCTGGGCCCGGGCGACGTCGTCGTGCACCCGGCGGTCGCGTACCCGACCTACGACGTCGGGGCGCGGCTGGCGGGAGCGACGCCGCTGGCCACGGACGACGTCGACGCCTGGGCGGGGCGCAGCGACGTGCGCCTGGTGTGGGTGAACTCGCCCGGCAATCCGACCGGCGAGGTCGCCGACGTCGCGCACCTGCGCCGCGTCGTCGAGGCGGCGCGGGAGATCGGCGCCGTCGTCGTGGGCGACGAGTGCTACGCCGAGCTGCCGTGGGCCGACGCCTGGGTCGGCGACGACGGCGTCTCGCGGGTGCCGAGCCTGCTCGACCCCCGCGTGACCGGGGACAGCCCCGAGGGGCTGCTCGTCGCCTACTCGCTGTCGAAGCAGTCCAACGTGGCCGGGTACCGCGCCGCGTTCGTGGCAGGCGACCCCGCCCTGGTGTCCGGTCTCCTGGCCACCCGCAAGCACCTCGGCATGATCGTGCCCGCACCGGTCCAGGCGGCGATGACCGCCGCGCTGGGCGACGACGCGCACGTCGCGGCCCAGCGCGAGGTCTACCGCCGACGCCGCGACGTGCTGCTCGGCGCGCTCGGGGCGGCGGGCTTCGTCGTGGACGGCTCGGAGGCGGGTCTCTACCTGTGGGCCCGCCCGGCCGAGGGGACGCCGCTCGCAGGTGCCACGTCGCGCGACCTCGCGGCGTGGTTCGCCGACCGGGGCATCCTGGTCGGGCCGGGGGAGTTCTACGGCGACGCGGGGCGGCGGCACGTCCGCGTCGCGCTCACGGCGCCGGACGGCTCCGTGGCCGAGGCTGTGGCGCGCATCACAGATCTGTGACCCGGTGGATGGCTGCGGCTGGGTGAGGGATTGGAACACCTTGGTGTTGGGGGGTAGGTTCGACCGCAGGCCGAGGTAGCCCTGGAGGATGCCACGGCCGGCGTGCCCCGGGCCGCCCCCGTCCCTGAGTCACGAGTCACGCGCCCACCGGTCCCGTCGTCGGGAGTCGGCAGGCCCGTCACGGAAGGAAGACATGACGTCCACCACGCCTGCCGCAGGCACCACGGGCGACTCCGCCTCGGTCGAGCTCGTCGTCGACGGTACCGCTCGACAGCTGCCCGTCGTCCCTGCCACGGAGGGCAACGACGGCATCGTCGTGTCGTCCCTGCTGAAGGACACCGGGCTCGTCACGGTCGACCCCGGGTTCACGAACACCGCGTCGTGCCAGTCGGAGATCACGTACATCGACGGCGACCAGGGCATCCTGCGCTACCGCGGGTACCCCATCGAGCAGCTCGCCGACTCGTCCACCTTCCTCGAGGTGGCCTACCTGCTGATCCACGGCGCGCTGCCCTCGCCGGCCGAGCTGTCGGCGTTCGAGGAGCGGGTCAACCGGCACACCCTGGTGCCCGAGGGGTTCCGCGCCTTCCTGTCGTCGTTCCCGCGCGGCGGCCACCCGATGTCGATCCTGGCGTCGGCGGTCAACGCGCTCGCGACGTACTACCCCGAGTCGCTGGACCCGCACGACCCGGAGGCGGTCGAGCTCGCCACCGTGCTGATCCTCGCCAAGATCCGCACCATCACCTCGTACCTGCACCGCGCCACGCGCGACGAGCCGCTGATGTACCCGGACTACGCCCGCGGCTACGTCGACGACTTCCTGCGCATGACGTTCTCGCGGCCCTACGAGCAGTGGGAGTCCGACCCGGTGCTCGTGTCCGCCATGGACAAGCTCCTCATCCTGCACGCGGACCACGAGCAGAACTGCTCCACGTCCACCGTGCGCATCGTCGGCTCGTCGAACGCGACGCTGTACGCGTCGGTCGCCGCCGGGATCAACGCGCTGTCCGGCCCGTCGCACGGCGGCGCCAACGAGGCCGTCCTCACGATGCTCGAGAGCATCCGCAGCGGCGACGACTCCGTCGAGACCTTTATGAAGAAGGTCAAGAACAAGGAGGCCGGCGTCCGGCTCATGGGCTTCGGCCACCGCGTCTACAAGAGCTACGACCCGCGCGCCGCGATCGTGAAGAAGCACGCGGACGCCGTGCTCGGCCAGCTCGGCGCCAAGGACGAGCTCCTCGACATCGCCCGGGGGCTCGAGGAGATCGCGCTGTCCGACGACTACTTCGTCCAGCGCAAGCTCTACCCGAACGTCGACTTCTACACCGGGCTGATCTATAAGGCCATGGGCTTCTCCCCGGCCATGTTCACGCCGCTGTTCGCTCTGGGCCGCATGCCCGGCTGGATCGCCCAGTGGCGCGAGATGATGAACGACCCGCAGACCAAGATCGGCCGTCCGCGGCAGGTCTACACCGGTCCCACCGAGCGCGATTACGTGCCGCTCGAGCAGCGCTGAGGCTCCGCCCCAGCACCGCACCACCGCACCGCACCGCCGCCGGCCGTCGGCCCGCGACCAGGACGATCACGACAGGACGATCGTCACCTGGCCGTCGGGCCGGCGGCCGGCGTCGTCGTCCACGACGGACCACTCGCCGTCCTCGCGGGCCCATGCCCGTGCGCCGGCCCGCACCTCCTGCGCCCCGGAGACGGCGGCCGTCGCGACCGCCCAGTGGGCGACGGCCCAGGTGGCGAGCTCGCCGTCGAGCGGAACGGCGGCGGCGTCCACGACGACGGCGTTCACGTCTTCGTCGGACGTGTCGGCCCGCAGCGCGTCGGCGGGCAGCCCGAGGTCGCGCGCCGCCCGCTCGGCGAGCACCTCCCTGGCGGCGGCGCCGGACGGGGCGTCGTCCTCCTCGGTGGGCGGCAGGTCGCACGTGATCGCCCCGGGGGAGTGGCCGGTGAGCGCGGACGCCCAGGCCCGTGACCGGGTCTCGTGCTGCGCGTACGCCTCGGGGAACGCGGAGCGCTGCACCGCCTGGGCGGCGACGGTGACCTCCAGGTCCTCGTAGCCGTCGACCTCGACCAGGCCGTCGTAGAACCTCCCCGTCGAGTAGACCGGGTCCATGATCTCGTCGACGGTGCCCCACCCCTGCGAGGGGCGCTGCTGGAAGAGGCCCACCGAGTCGCGGTCGCCGTAGTCGATGTTGACCAGCCGGGACTCCTGGAGCGCCGTCGCGAGCCCGATCGTGGCCGCCCGGCCGGGCAGCCCGCGCTGCACGGACGTGCCCACGATCAGGGCGGCGTTGTCGGCCTGGACCGGCGTGAGGTACCACGACGTGCCGTCCAGCTCGGCCGCGCACCGCTGCACCGAGGGCGCGTCGACCCGGTTGAGGATCCACACGACGCCGGCGGTCGCGCCGGCGCCGACGACGAGGACCGCGGCGAGGGCCGCCCCGGTCGCCCGTCGCCGGCCCCTCCGCCGGCCCGGCCTCCCGGACACCTCAGTTGGCGTGCAGCGCGGCGTTGAGCTCGATGCCCACGCCGCCCCGCTCCAGGACCTCGACCGCGCCCGTGCGCGAGTTGCGGCGGAACAGGAGGTTGTCGCGGCCGGCGAGGTCGCGGGCCTTGACCACCAGCGGGTCGCCGTCGGCGCCCATCTCGCCGAGCACGGTGACCTTGGTGCCCGCGGTGAGGTAGAGGCCGGCCTCGACGACGCAGTCGTCGCCGAGCGGGATGCCGAGGCCGGCGTTCGCGCCGAGCAGCGACCGCTCGCCCACGCGGATGACCTCCTTGCCGCCGCCGGAGAGGGTGCCCATGATCGACGCGCCGCCGCCGACGTCGGACCCGTCGCCCACGACGACCCCGGCAGAGATGCGGCCCTCGACCATGGAGGCGCCGAGCGTGCCGGCGTTGAAGTTCACGAAGCCCTCGTGCATCACCGTGGTGCCCGCCGCGAGGTGTGCGCCGAGGCGCACGCGGTCGGCGTCGGCGACCCGCACGCCCGCGGGCACGACGTAGTCGACCATGCGGGGGAACTTGTCGATCCCGTACACCGTGACGGCGCGGCCCGTGTCGGCGCGCAGGCGCAGGCGGGTGGCCTCGAAGCCCTCGACGGCGCACGGGCCGTGCGACGTCCACACCACGTTGGTCAGGACGCCGAAGAGGCCGTCCAGGTTGAGGCCGTGGGGCTGGACCAGCCGGTGGGAGAGCAGGTGCAGGCGCAGGTACGCGTCCCGGGTGTCCTGCGGTGCGGCGTCGAGGTCGATCACGGTGCGCACGACGACGACGTCCACGCGCCGCGCGTCGTCCCGCTCGGTGAGGGCGTCGAGCTCGGCCGGGATGTCGACGTCGGTCTCCGGCGGCGCCCCCAGCACGGGCGCGGGGTACCAGACGTCGAGGGTCGTGCCGTCGTCGGCGACCGTGGCGAGACCGAGGCCCCAGGCGGGGCGGGAGGTGGCAGGCGTCGTCATGCGGACCAGCGTAGTCGGGGTGTCTGCCACGATGGTGCGCGTGACCACGGACCGCACAGCCCCTTCTCCCGACCCCCACCTGGACCTTCACGTCGCCTCCCGGCTCGACGCGCTGCTGGACACCCTGCTGGACCCGGCGACGGTGGCCTCGTCGGACCTCGTGGACCTGCTGGCCGCGATCTGCGACGTCCCGTCGGTCTCGGGGGACGAGGCCGCGCTCGCGGACGCCGTCGAGCGGGTGCTGCGCGCCCAGCCGCACCTCGACGTGCTGCGCGACGGCGACGCCCTGGTCGCCCGGACCCGCCTGGGCCGTCCGCGGCGCGTGGTGCTCGCCGGACACCTGGACACGGTGCCGCTGACCGACCCGCCGAACCTCCCGACGCGCCTCGAGACGGCGGCGGACGGCACCGTGGAGCTGTGGGGCCGCGGCACCGTGGACATGAAGGGCGGCGTGGCGATCATGCTCGCGCTCGCCGTCGAGCTGGGTCGGCCGGGCCGCGAGCCCGCCCACGACCTCACGTACGTCTTCTACGACCACGAGGAGGTCGAGGCGTCGCTCAGCGGGCTGGGCCGGCTGGTGCGCCACCATCCGGAGGCGCTCGCGGGGGACGTCGCGATCCTGGGCGAGTCGAGCAACAACGGCATCGAGGGCGGCTGCAACGGGACGCTCCGCGTCGAGGTCCGCACCCACGGGGTCGCCGCCCACTCGGCGCGCGCCTGGGCGGGCGTGAACGCGATCCACGCGGCGGCGCCGGTGCTCGACCGCCTGGCAGCCTACGAGGCGCGCGAGGTCGAGGTGGACGGGCTGGTGTACCGCGAGAGCCTGGGCGCCGTCGGCATCCGGGGCGGCATCGCGGGCAACGTGGTGCCGGACGCCTGCACCGTCACGGTGAACTACCGCTTCGCGCCGTCGCAGGGCGTGGCCGAGGCGGAGGCGCACGTGCGCGAGCTCTTCGAGGGCTTCGAGGTGGTCGTCACGGACGCCGCGCCCGGAGCCCGCCCCGGCCTGGACGACCCACTGGTGGCGGACTTCGCCGCGGCGGTGCGGGCCGCGACCGGCACCGCGCCGACGCCGAAGTACGGCTGGACCGACGTCGCGCGGTTCGCCGAGCTCGGCATCCCCGCCGTGAACTTCGGCCCGGGGGACCCGGTCCTGGCGCACAAGGACGACGAGCGCCTTCCCGTGGCCCGGCTCGCGGTGGGTCGTGACGCCCTGCGCGGCTGGCTCCTCGGCGCGCCCGCGGGTGGCGTGGATAGTCTCGAGGCATGACGCGAGCGACGACCTCCCCCACCGGCCACGGACCCGAGCGCGGCGACGACGGGGTGCCCGAGAAGGGCCGGGGCTACCGCAAGGGGCCGGTGCTCCTGCGGGGCAAGGAGATCCCGGCCCAGACCACCGACCAGCGGCTCCTCTCCGGCGGCGGCGACTCCGACTGGGTGCACTCCGACCCCTGGCGCGTGATGCGGATCCAGTCGGAGTTCGTCGAGGGCTTCGGCGCCCTCGCCGAGGTGGGGCCCGCCGTGTCGGTGTTCGGGTCCGCCCGGACGTCCCCCGACCACCCCGACCACGCCCTCGCCGTCGAGGTCGGGCGGCTGCTCGCCGAGGCCGGCTACGCGGTGATGACCGGCGGCGGCCCGGGGATCATGGCGGCGGCCAACGAGGGCGCGCACCACGCGGGCGGCACGTCCATCGGGCTCGGGATCGAGCTGCCCTTCGAGCAGGGCATGAACGAGCACGTGAACCTCGGCGTGAACTTCCGCTACTTCTTCGCCCGCAAGACGATGTTCGTCAAGTACGCCCAGGGCTTCATCGTGCTGCCGGGCGGCTTCGGCACCTTCGACGAGCTGTTCGAGGCCCTCACCCTCGTGCAGACCCACAAGGTGACCGAGTTCCCGATCGTCCTGGTCGGCTCCGACTACTGGGGCGGGCTGCTGGAGTGGTTGCGCACCGCCGTCGCGGACCGCGGCATGATCGGCCGCGCCGACCTCGACCTGCTGCACCTCACCGACTCGCCGTCCGAGGCGGTGCAGTACGTCATCGAGCGGGGGCGTGCCCTGGCGGCCTCGGAGCGCGAGGCGCTGGACGACCTCGTCGAGGACCAGGAGGCGGCGGGCGACGCGGCCGACGCCTCGTGACGGCCGCCGGCCCGTGCCCGTCCGGCGTGCCGGCGGCGGGGACGTCGCTGGTGCTGCGGGGGCGCGAGGTCGGCCGCGGCCCCGACGGGGTGCTGCGGCCCGTGGTGATGGCGATCGTCAACCGCACCACGGACTCCTTCTACGCCCCGGCCCGCCGGCCCGACGACGGCGCCGCGCTCGACGCGGCGCACCAGGCGTGGGCGGACGGCGCGCAGATCCTCGACGTCGGCGGGGTGCGTGCCGGCGTCGGGCCGGAGGTCGACGAGGCGGAGGAGATCGGCCGCGTGGCGCCGTTCGTCGCGCGGCTGCGCGAGGAGCTGCCCGACCTGCTCGTGTCGGTCGACACCTGGCGCTCCGGCGTCGCCCGCGAGGTCGTGGCGGCCGGGGCGGACCTCGTCAACGACACCTGGGCGGGCCACGACCCCGCGCTCGTCGAGGTGGCCGGCGAGGCGGGGGTCGGGGTCGTGTGCTCGCACACGGGCGGGGCGGTGCCGCGCACCGACCCGTACCGGGTCGAGTACCCGCCCGGCACCGGTGCCGGGCGGGGCGCGGACCCGCGCGACGGCGTCCTGGACGACGTCGTCGCGACGCTGCGCGCGGCCGCCGCGCGGGCGGTCGCCTGCGGCGTCCCGCCGCGGTCGGTGCTCGTGGACCCCACGCACGACTTCGGCAAGAACACCTGGCAGTCGCTGCACCTCCTGCGCCGCACCGCCGCGCTCGCGGGGCTCGGGTACCCGCTCCTCATGGCGCTGAGCCGCAAGGACTTCGTCGGGGAGACGCTGGGGCTGGCCCCGGACGAGCGGCTCGAGGGCACCCTCGCCGCCACCGCGCTCGCCGCCTGGGAGGGCGCCACCGTCTTCCGTGCCCACGACGTCGTCGCCACCCGGCGGGTGCTCGACCTGGTCGCGGTCGTCCGCGACGAGGCCCCGCCGCACGCGGCGGCGCGCGGCCTCGGCTGACGCGCCCTGACCTGGCAGGGTCTCGCCGGGTCTCGCCTGTCGACCTCTGACGTCCGGGGTGTGGAAGTCAGGGGTGGGTTCTGACCTAGAATGGTGGGGCGCGCCTCGTCTCGCCCCCGCCGACCGGCGGGCCGCGGGCAGGGGGCAGGCCGAGGAACCGGACAACGGAATGGAGAGCCACAGATGGCTGCGATGAAGCCGCGGACGGGCGACGGGCCGCTGGAGGTCACCAAGGAAGGACGCGGCATCGTCATGCGGGTCCCGCTCGAGGGTGGCGGCCGTCTGGTCGTGGAGCTGAACGCCACCGAGGCGACCGAGCTGGGTGAGGCACTCCAGGCTGTCGTCGCCTGACGGCGGAGGACGACGGACACGCGACGAGCGCGGGGCGGACGCCCCGCGCTCGTCGCGTCTCAGGACGACCGGCTCATCGCCGGACCGCGAGGAGCAGGCCGTCGCCGGACGGTGCCAGGGCGGACAGCACCCGGTCGTCGGAGCGCAGCGTGCGCCCGACGTCGCGCACCACCGTGGTCACCTCGTCGCGTCGCGCGGGGTCGGGCACGCGGCCCCCGTGCAGGGCGCCGTCGACGGCGAGGACCCCGCCGGGGCGCAGCAGCCGCAGGCCGGCCTCGACGTACTCGGGGTAGGAGTGCGGCTCCGCCCCGACGAGCACGAGGTCGTACGCGCCGTCCGTGAGCCGAGGCAGGACGTCGGCCGGCCGGCCGGGGATGGTCCGGGTGCGGGCCGGCGCGATCCCCGCCTCGGCGAAGGCCCGCTTCGCGGCCCGCTGGTGCTCGAGCTCGGCGTCGATGGTCGTGAGCACGCCGTCGGCGGGCATGCCGCGCAGGAGCCAGAGGGCGGCCACCCCGGTGCCCGTCCCGATCTCGACGGCAGCGCGCGCGCCGAGCGCCGCGGCCACGACCTGCAGCAGCGCCCCCGTGCCGGGGGAGACGGCGCCGCAGCCGAGCTCCGCCGCGCGCTCGCGGGCGCGCAGCAGCACCTCGTCCTCGGGGACGAAGGACTCGCTGTAGGCCCAGGCTGCGGTGCGACCGCTGCGGGCGTCGACGTCGGTGGTGATGGCGGTCCTCCACGGCGGGGTCGCCGGCGGGCGGCCGGCGCGGGTGATGCTGCCGTGATCGTACGCGGGAACGTCGCGGCGTGCCCGGACGTTGCCGTGGGACGATGGTGATGATGACGACCGACCCCGCTCCCGTGCAGGACGTGCCCGAGGCCCCCGCCGAGGCGGCCTTCCGCGCGCCCGAGGATGCCGCGCCCGAGACGGCATGGACGCCCCCGACGTGGGACGAGATCGTGCGCGAGCACTCGGCGCGCGTGTACCGGCTCGCCTACCGGCTCAGCGGCAACCGGCAGGACGCCGAGGACCTCACCCAGGAGACGTTCCTGCGCGTGTTCCGGTCGCTCTCCAGCTACACCCCGGGCACGTTCGAGGGGTGGCTGCACCGCATCACGACCAACCTGTTCCTCGACCAGGTGCGGCGCAAGAAGCGCATCCGCATGGAGGCGATGGGCGACGACGCCGCCCGCGTGGCGGCGCCCGAGGACCACGGGCGCCCCGAGCGCGGCTTCGAGCACGCCAACCTGGACCACGACGTGCAGGCCGCGCTCGACGCGCTGCGCCCCGAGTACCGCGCGGCGGTGGTCCTGTGCGACATCGAGGGGCTCAGCTACGAGGAGATCGCCGTCACGCTGGGCATCAAGCTCGGCACGGTCCGCTCCCGCATCCACCGTGCCCGTGCGCAGCTCCGGGACGCGCTGGAGCACCGGCGCGCGGAGGTGACCGCGCGGGACGCGAGCGGCGGGGCGGCGTCGTGACGGGGTACGCCGGGTCCGGGCACCTCGGGGCCTGGGTGAGCGACCTGGCCGACGGCCAGCTCGACGCCGCGGCGACGGAGCGGGCGCTCGCGCACGTGGCGGGCTGCCCTCGGTGCGCCACCGAGCTCGACGCGGCGCGGGCCGCGCACCGCGCGCTCGCGGCGGCTTGCGACGTCGCGCCCGACCCGGAGCTCACGAACCGCCTGCTCGCGCTGTCGGCCTCCATCCCGTCGACGAGCGGCGACCCGCTGCGCGACCGCGGCCGGTCCGCGGACTGGGAGCGGCCCCGGGCGTGGGAGCCGTCCCTGTCGGGCGACCTGGGCTCCCGCCGGCGGACCCGGAACCGGCGGCTGGTCGCCGCGGGGGCGGGCGGCGTCGGTGTGCTCGGCGTCGCGCTGTTCGTGCTGGGGCAGGCGCCCGTGGTGAGCCCGGACCCGTCGCGGGTGGCGGCGCTCACGCTGCTGGCGGACGCCGAGCCGGGCGGGCACGACGCCGCCGCCGGCCGCGCGGCCACCGCCGACGCCCTCGCCTGGCTGTCCGACCACGGCTGGTCCGCGCCCGCCGCGCTGCCCGACGGGTACGCCGTGACCGCGGTGCGCACGGACGGCTGCGCCGGCGCCGGCGGCACCGGCGGCACGGGCGCGGCCGTCGAGCTGGACCTGTCCGGGCCGGACGGGACCGCGGTCGCCTGCCTGCGACAGGGCCGGCTCGCGGACCTGGGCACGGCCGTCGCCGGGTCCGTCGACGGCTCCGCGGGCGGGCTCGCCGTCCGCGGCCACGACGTGCGGGTGCTCTCCGCCGACCCGTGGCACGTGGCCTGGCAGTCGGGGGACACCGTCGTCGACGTGGCGACCGACGTCGACGCGGAGGCGCTCGCCGAGCTGGTGGCGGCGTTCCCCGGCTCCGCCGAGGGCGACGACGCGGGCGTGCTGCGCGAGATCTCCCGCGGCTGGACCGTCATGACCGGTGCGATGACCGGAGCGGTGTCCGACGTGATGACCGGAGCGATGACAGGAGCCCTCTGGCGCCGATGACCGAACCGTCACGCCCTGCCGACGACCTGTTCGCGCCGCCCGAGCCGCCGGCGCGGGCGGCGGAGCCCGACCCGTACCTGCCGCCGCCGGCAGCCGCGCTGTTCCCCGCCACGGTGTCCGCGCCACCGGAGCCCCGGGCGGCACCGGGGGCGCCCGCGGACGCGCCGGCCGACGACGGCACGACTCCGCCGACCACGGCACCGCCCACCACGGCACCGCCCACCACGGCACCGCCCACCGCGGCGCCGCCCACCGCGACACCCCGCACGGCGAACCCGGCGCGCCGACGCCGTCCGGGGGCGGCGTCGGTCGTGGCGCTGGCCCTCGTCGCGGGCGTCGTCGGCGGCTTCGCCGGGGACCGCGTGTCGGACGCCGTGGACGGCGGGAGGCCCGCGGACGCGGCGCTGCCGACGTCGGGCGGGCAGGACGCCGACCGGGGCACGGCCGCCGGGGCGTCCGCCGGGGCGGACCGTCCGGACGGCTCGGTCGCGGCGCTCGCCGCGGACGTGCTGCCGAGCGTGGTCTCGATCCAGGTGCAGGGCGCGAACGGTGCGTCCAGCGGCTCGGGCTTCGTGCTGCGTGAGGACGGCTACATCCTCACGAACAACCACGTGGTCGCCCCCGCGGCAGCGTCGGGGGGCTCGGCGGTCGTGGTCTTCGCCGACGGCCGCAAGCGCGACGCCGAGGTGGTGGGCCGTACCGCGGACTACGACCTGGCCGTGGTGAAGGTCGACGCCGACGGCCTGGAGCCGTTGGTCCTCGGCGACTCCGACGCCGTGGTGGTCGGTGACCCGGTGCTCGCCGTCGGGGCCCCGCTCGGCCTGGACTCCACGGTGACGACCGGCATCGTCAGCGCCCTGCACCGGCCGGTGCAGGCGGGGGACGAGACCGGGGGAGGCGCCGCGACGGCGTTCATCGACGCGATCCAGACCGACGCCGCGATCAACCCGGGGAACTCCGGCGGCCCGCTGATCGATGCCGACGGCGAGGTGGTCGGGATCAACTCGGCCATCGCGCAGCCGCCGGGCGCGATCTCCGCCACCGGCAGCATCGGCCTGGGCTTCGCGATCCCCGCGTCGCAGGCGCGCCACACCGCCGAGCAGCTCATCGAGTCGGGGCACGCGACCTACCCCGTGATCGGGGCGCTGCTCGACACGACCTACACGGGCGAGGGGGTCCAGGTCTCCGCCGCGCCCCAGCAGGGCCAGCCGGCGGTCACCCCCGACGGCCCGGCGGACCGGGCCGGCATCCGCCCCGGCGACGTCATCCTGGAGATCGACGGCCGCCCCGTGACCGTGAGCGACGCCCTCATCGTGGCGATCCGCGCCCGCCAGCCCGGGGACGCGGTGACGCTCCGCGTGCGGACCGACGGCGAGGAGCGGGACGTGCGGGTGGTGCTCCAGGGGCGCGAGAGCGAATAGGCTGTCCGCGTGTTCGACATCAACGGCGGTGAGCTCCTCATCATCGTGGTGCTCGCCGTCCTGCTCATCGGGCCCGAGCGCCTTCCCGGGTATGCCGCCCAGCTGGCCTCGCTCGTGAAGCGCGGCAAGCGCCTGCTGCAGGACACCAAGGCGCGCGTGGACACCGAGCTGGGGCCGGAGTTCAAGGACGTCGACTGGTCCAAGCTCGACCCGCGCCAGTACGACCCGCGCCGCATCGTGCGCGACGCGCTGATGGACGACGACGACGGTCCGGCCCCCGCGCCCCGCGCGGCCGCCGCGGCGGGCGGCACCGCGACGGCTGCCGCCACCAGCGCTTCCGACGAGCGCCGCGCCGCGGTGCCCGCCCCGTTCGACGACGAGGCCACCTAGGCCCGTCCGGGAGCCCCCGCGCCAGCCCGTGGGGCCGGGGCGGACGGGTTTCCGAGCGGTCCCGTCGACCTGCCACAATGGACGCCATGCCCGACGTCGCCACCTCACCGTCCCTCCAGCGCGGAGCGTCCGCGCCGGGACTGCCCCGCATCTTCTCCGGCATGCAGCCGACCGACGGGTCGCTGCACCTCGGGAACTACCTGGGCGCGCTGGCCCAGTGGGTGGCGCTCCAGGACGACCACGAGGCGCTGTACTGCGTCGTCGACCTCCACGCCCTGACGGTGAACCCGGACCCGGCGGCGCTGCGCGAGCGCACCCGCCGCACCGCCGCCCAGTACCTGGCCGGCGGCATCGACCCGGAGCGCTCCATCCTCTTCGTCCAGTCGCACGTGGCGGAGCACGCCGAGCTGGCGTGGCTGCTCAGCTGCCAGACCGGCTTCGGCGAGGCCGGCCGCATGACGCAGTTCAAGGACAAGTCCGCCAAGCAGGGCTCCGAGGGCACCACCGTCGGCCTGTTCACCTACCCCGTGCTCATGGCCGCGGACATCCTGCTCTACGACACGGCGCTCGTCCCGGTCGGCGAGGACCAGCGTCAGCACCTCGAGCTGACGCGCGACCTCGCGGAGCGGCTGAACGCCCGCTTCGGCGAGGGCACGGCCGTCGTCCCCGAGGCGCACATCGTCAGGGCCGTGGCGAAGATCCAGGACCTCCAGGAGCCGACGGCGAAGATGAGCAAGTCCAACGCCGGCGGCAAGGGCGTCGTCTGGCTGCTCGAGGACCCCAAGAAGGCGGTCAAGGCGATCAAGTCGGCGGTGACCGACGCCGACGAGACGTACGGGGTGCGCTACGACCCCGCCGCCAAGCCGGGCATCTCCAACCTGCTCACGATCTTCTCGGCCGTCACCGGCCGGGGCGTCGACGAGATCGCCGCCGAGTACGACGGCCGCGGCTACGGCTACCTCAAGGTGGACCTGGCCGACGCCGTCGTCGCCTTCCTCGAGCCGTTCCAGTCGCGGGCGCAGACCTACCTCTCGGACCCGGCCCAGCTCGACAAGGTGCTCGCCGACGGCGCCGAGCGCGCGCGGGACATCGCGCGCCCCGTGCTCGACCGCGTCTACGACCGGTTCGGCCTGCTGCCCCGAGGCGCGCGGTGAACCTCCCCGACCGTGGCCCGGCCCAGGTGCGGATCGGCGTCGCCATCGCGGTGCCCGAGCCGTTCGGCTCGCAGCTTCAGGAGGCCCGTGCCGCGCTGGGCGACCCGCTGGCCCACGCCATCCCGCCGCACATCACGGTGATCGGCCCCACGGTCGTCGACGAGTCGGTGCTGGACGCGGTGGTCGAGCACCTCGAGAAGGTCGCCTCCGAGACCGCGCCGTTCCGGGTGCACCTGCGCGGGGCCGGCACGTTCCGCCCGATCTCGCCGGTGGTGTTCGTGTCCCTCGCCGAGGGCATCGCGGAGTGCGAGCAGCTCGAGACCGCCGCCCGCTCCGGCGTGCTGGCCCAGGACCTGCGGTTCAACTACCACCCGCACGTGACCGTGGCGCACGAGGTCTCCGAGGCCGACCTGGACCGCGCCTTCGTCGAGATGGCGGACTTCGACGGCGTCTTCGAGGTCGACCGGCTGTGGCAGTACGAGCACGGCGACGACGGCGTGTGGCGACCGCAACGCTCGTTCCGGCTCGCGGGGGAGCAGAGCGCTCCCTAGGGTCGCGTCTGTGAACGACCGACTCGAACAGGCCAAGAGCCGGTCCGTCGTCGCGTACCAGTGGTTCAAGAGCCTCCGGCCCGTGCGGTCGTGGTACTGGTACGTCGACCGCCGCGGCGCCCTCCTGTGCGGCGGCATCGCCTACACCGCGATCTTCTCGCTCTTCGCCGCCCTGACGATCGGCTTCACCGTGTTCTCGCGGGTGCTGACGGGGCGGCAGGAGCTGCAGGAGGAGGTCTTCGAGCAGATCAACGACTGGCTCCCGGGCCTCATCAAGACCGACGCCAACCCGGACGGCGTTCTCGCGCCCAGTCAGCTGGTGCTGAGCTCCGCGCTGACGTGGACCAGCGTGATCGCCGCCGTCGTCTTCCTCTGGACCGCGATCGGCTTCATGCGGGCGCTGCGCATCTCCGTGCGGTCGATGTTCGACCAGCCCGTCGTGGGCGTCAGCCCGGTGCTGTCGAAGATCTGGGAGCTGCTCGGCTTCGTCATCCTCGGCGCGATGATCGTGGCCTCGGCCGCCGCGAGCATCCTCGCGCAGACCTTCAGCCGCCAGGTGCAGGACTGGTTCGGCAGCTCGTTCCTGGTCGCCCAGCTCACCGCGCTCGGCACCGCCGCGGTGGGCGTCGCGCTCGACGCGCTGCTCGTCTACCTCATCGTCCGCGTCGTGGCCCGGGTCCGGCCCCGGCGTCGCCGAGACTTCGTCCTCGGGTGCCTCGCGGCCGGCGTCGTCGCCGGGGTGCTGCGCTGGCTCGGCACGTCCGTCGTGGCGGCGGGCGCGGAGCGCAACGCGCTGCTCGCGGCGTTCGCCGGACTTGTGACGGTGCTGGTGCTGGTGAACTTCGTCGCCCGGGTGCTGCTGCTGATGTGCGCGTGGATCTACGACCCGCCCCGGTTGGACGAGATCGCCCACGCGGAGGCGGAGGTCGCCGCGATGCGCGACGCGGCGGAGATCGAGCGGGTGGTGCGCCGCGGCCAGGGCTCCGGAAAGCCGTGGAGCCCCGTCGTCCGTGGGGTACGACGGGGCTCCTGGGCGCTGCGGGAGTCGAGCGTCCGCGGGGTGCGCCAGCGGGGCAGAGCGGCGGTCAGAACGCGCGCGTGATCATCGCGCGCTTGACCTCCTGGATCGCCTTGGTGACCTCGATGCCGCGCGGGCAGGCCTCGGTGCAGTTGAAGGTCGTGCGGCAGCGCCACACGCCCTCCTTGTCGTTGAGGATCTCCAGGCGCTGCGTGGCGCCCTCGTCACGGCTGTCGAAGATGAACCGGTGCGCGTTGACGATCGCGGCCGGGCCGAAGTACTGGCCGTCGGTCCAGAACACGGGGCACGACGACGTGCACGCGGCGCACAGGATGCACTTGGTGGTGTCGTCGAACCGCTCGCGGTCCTCGGCGGACTGCAGGCGCTCGCGCGTCGGCTCGTTCCCCGAGGTGATGAGGAACGGCATGATCTCGCGGTAGGAGGCGAAGAACGGCTCCATGTCGACCACGAGGTCCTTGACCACGGGCAGGCCCTTGATGGGCTCGACCGTGATCGGCTTGTCCGGGTTGACGTCCTTGAGGAGCGTCTTGCAGGCGAGCCGGTTGCGGCCGTTGATACGCATCGCGTCGGAGCCGCAGACCCCGTGGGCGCACGAGCGGCGGAAGGTCAGCGACCCGTCCTGCTCCCACTTGATCATGTGCAGCGCGTCGAGGACGCGGTCGGTGCCGTGCACCTGGACCGTGAAGTCGTCCCAGGTCGACTCCTCGCCGTGCTCCGACTCGGGGTTGTACCGCCGGATGCGGAGCGTGACCTCGAAACTGGGGATGGCACCGGCCTTCGGCTCGGAGGCCGGGGCCGCAGGGTTCTCGAGAACAGCAGTCATCAGTACTTCCGCTCCATGGGCTCGTACCGGGTCTGGATGACGGGCTTGGACCCCAGGACGACCTTGTAGTCCCCGAAGTCCTCGACGTGGTCGAAGTAGCCCGGGACGTGGCCGTCGCCGGCGTCGGGGGCCGACGTCGGACGGCGGTACGCCATCGTGTGCAGCATGTAGTTCGCGTCGTCGCGGTCCGGGAAGTCCTCCCGGTAGTGCCCGCCGCGCGACTCCTTGCGGTTGAGGGCGGCGACGACGGTCACCTCGGCGATGTCCAGCAGGAAGCCGAGCTCGATCGCCTCGAGCAGGTCCGTGTTGAACAGCTTGCCCTTGTCCTGGACGGAGACGTTCCGGTACCGCTTCTGCAGCTCCCGGATCTCGGCCAGCGCCTCGTTGAGGGAGTCGCCGGTGCGGAACACCTGGGCGTTGGCGTCCATGGTCTCCTGGAGCGCCTTGCGGACGTCCGCGACGCGCTCGCCGTCGGGACGGTCGCGCATCTCGGCGAGCTGGGCCTCGACCCGGGCGGTCGGGTTCTCCGGGAGCTCCCGGTGCGGCCCCGCCGTCTTCGCGTACGCGGCGGCCGAACGGCCGGCCCGCTTGCCGAAGACGTTGATGTCGAGCAGCGAGTTGGTGCCGAGGCGGTTGGAGCCGTGCACGGACACGCACGCGACCTCCCCGGCCGCGTACAGACCCTTGACGACGTTGTGGCTGTCGCGCAGCACCTCGCCCAGGATGTTCGTCGGCACGCCGCCCATCGCGTAGTGCGCCGTCGGGTAGACCGGCACGGGCTCGGTGTAGGGCTCGATGCCGAGGTAGGTGCGGGCGAACTCGGTGATGTCGGGGAGCTTCGCGTCGATGTGCGCGGGCTCCAGGTGCGTGAGGTCGAGCAGCACGTAGTCCTTGTTCGGGCCGGCGCCGCGGCCCTCGCGCACCTCGTTGGCCATCGAGCGGGCGACGATGTCGCGCGGCGCGAGGTCCTTGATGGTGGGGGCGTAGCGCTCCATGAAGCGCTCGCCGTCCGAGTTGCGCAGGATGCCGCCCTCGCCGCGCGCCGCCTCCGACAGGAGGATGCCGAGGCCCGCGAGGCCCGTCGGGTGGAACTGGAAGAACTCCATGTCCTCCAGCGGCAGGCCGCGGCGGTACGCCAGCGCCATGCCGTCACCCGTGAGGGTGTGCGCGTTCGACGTCGTCTTGAAGATCTTGCCCGCGCCGCCGGTGGCGAAGATGATCGCCTTCGCCTGGAACACGTGGATCTCGCCGCTCGCCAGGTCGTAGGCGACGACGCCGGTCGCGTTGACCTCGGCCCCGTCCTCGATCTGCTCGGTGGTGAGGTCGTGGTCCGTGAGCAGGTCCAGCACGTAGAACTCGTTGTAGAACTCGACGTTCTGCTTCACGCAGTTCTGGTAGAGCGTCTGCAGGATCATGTGGCCGGTGCGGTCCGCGGCGTAGCAGGCGCGGCGCACGGCGGCCTGGCCGTGCTCGCGGGTGTGGCCGCCGAACCGGCGCTGGTCGATGCGGCCCTCGGGCGTGCGGTTGAACGGCAGGCCCATCTTCTCCAGGTCGAGGACCGAGTCGATGGCCTCCTTCGCGAGGATCTCCGCCGCGTCCTGGTCGACCAGGTAGTCACCGCCCTTGACGGTGTCGAACGTGTGCCACTCCCAGTTGTCCTCCTCGACGTTCGCGAGGGCCGCCGCCATGCCGCCCTGGGCGGCACCGGTGTGGGAGCGGGTGGGGTAGAGCTTCGAGATCACCGCGGTGCGGGCCTCGCCGGAGGCCTCGAGCGCCGCGCGCATGCCGGCGCCGCCTGCGCCGACGATGACGACGTCGTACTGATGTGTCTGCATCGGGGGGTGCCTGTCCTTAGTTCGAGAAGCAGATCGACGGCAGGAGCTCGGCCGGGGCGCCCGGCGGGCAGGGGTTGAACGTGAAGATCACGAGGGTGCCGAGCACGACCACGATCGCGAACGCCAGGAACAGCAGCGCCTTGAGCACGCCGCGCGTGGAGTCCTTCTGCGCGTAGTCGTTGATGACCGTGCGCACGCCGTTGGTCCCGTGGATCATCGCGAGCCACAGCATCAGCAGGTCCCAGACCTGCCAGAAGGGGCTGGACCACTTGCCGCCGACGAAGGCGAAGTCGATCGCGTGCACGCCCTCGCCCACCATGAGGTTGACGAAGAGGTGGCCGAAGATCAGGACGATCAGCACCACGCCGGACGCGCGCATGAACACCCAGCTGTACAGCTCGTAGTTGCCGCGGGTGGTCTTGCGGCGGGCGTAGGGGGACCGCGGGGCCGCGAGCGCGGACGGGGTCTGGGTCGAGGCCATCAGTGCCCACCTCCGAAGACGTTCATCAGGTGCCGCGGCAGGAAGCCGGCCATGGTCACGACGAACAGGCCGACGACGACCCAGAGCATCGTCCTCTGGTACTTCGGGCCCTTGGCCCAGAAGTCGACGAGGATCACGCGGACGCCGTTGAACGCGTGGAAGACGATCGCGGCGACGAGGCCGGCCTCCCCGAGTCCCATGATCGGCGTCTGGTACGTCCCGATGACGGCGTTGTAGGCCTCGGGCGACACCCGGACGAGAGCCGTGTCCAGGATGTGCACGAGGAGGAAGAAGAAGATGAGCACGCCGGTCACGCGATGCGCGACCCAGGACCACATGCCTTCACGGCCGCGGTAGAGCGTGCCAGCAGGTGCTTTAGGCACGGGGGGAGCCTCCGTTGGCGGATTCTGTGTGGATTCCGTTCACGGTCACTGTAGTGACATCCGGTCGGCTCATGGCACACGAGGTCCGGCAAACCGGGACGGGCCGGGGTGTTTCGTGACCTATTCCACAGGGTTGACGTCGCCGACGGCCCGCCCGTCAGCACGCTTATGCTGCGGGGATGAGCACCGCGGCGCCCCCCTCCGTCCCCCCGGTCCCCGGGTTCTACGCCGTGGTCCCCGCCGGGGGCGCCGGCACCCGGTTGTGGCCGCTGTCCCGCGCCGGCGCGCCCAAGTTCCTGCACGACCTCACGGGCGCGGGCCGCACCCTGCTGCAGGGCACGGTCGACCGGCTGCGGCCGCTGGCCGGCGGCGGGGTCGTGCTCGTCACCGGCGAACCGCACGTCGCGGCCGCGCGCGAGCAGCTGCCCGAGCTGGCCGAGGACGCCGTGCTCGCCGAGCCGTCGCCGCGCGACTCGATGGCGGCTATCGGGCTGGCCGCCGCCGTGCTCGAGCACCGGCACGGGGACGTCGTCGTGGGCTCCTTCGCCGCCGACCAGGTGGTGTCCGGCGCGGCGTCGTTCGACGCCGCGGTGCGGGAGGCGGTCGCGGCCGCGCGCGCCGGCTACGTCGCGACGATCGGCATCGCCGCCTCGCGCCCGTCGGTGGCCTTCGGCTACGTGCGCAGCGGCGACCCGCTGGGCGTCGAGGGTGCGCCGAGCGCGCTGCACGTGCGCGGCTTCACGGAGAAGCCCGACGCCGCGACGGCCCGCGAGTACGTCGCGTCGGGCGAGTACCGCTGGAACGCCGGCATCTTCGTGGCCCGCAGCTCCGTGCTCCTGGGGCACCTCGCGACGCACCGCCCCGCCCTGCACGACGGGCTGCGGGAGATCGCGGCCGCGTGGGACACGCCCGACCGTGCGGCCGTGGTCGCCCGCGTGTGGCCCGGCCTGGAGAAGATCGCGATCGACCATGCCGTCGCGGAGCCCGTCGCCGCCGAGGGCGGCGTCGCCGTCGTGCCCGGCACGTTCGGGTGGGACGACGTCGGCGACTTCAACTCGCTCGCCGCGCTCCTCCCGTCGGACGACGACGGCGGCTCCAAGGTGCTGGGCGACCCGGCCGACGTCGTGCGGGTGCAGTCGGCCGGCTCGGTCGTCGTGCCCGGCGGCGACCGGGTGGTCGCGCTGCTCGGCATCGACGACGTCGTCGTGGTCGACACGCCCGACGCGCTCCTGGTCACCACCCGCGCCCGTGCGCAGCAGGTCAAGGACATGGTCGACGCGATGCGCGCCCACGGCCGCGAGGACGTGCTGTGAGCGCCCGCGAGGCCGTCGTCGGGGCGCGGCTGGACGAGATCGTCGCGGGCCTCGAGGCCGAGCTGGTCGAGATCCGCCGCGACGTGCACGCGCACCCCGAGCTGGGCCGGCAGGAGGTCCGCACCACCGCGCTCGTGGCCGAGCGGCTGCGCGCCGCCGGCCTCGAACCCCGGCTGCTCGAGGGCACCGGCCTGGTCTGCGACGTCGGCCCCGACCGGTCGCCCGACGGCCTGGGCCGCGTGGCCCTGCGCGCGGACATCGACGCGCTGCCCCTCGACGACTCGTGCGGCCTGCCGTTCCGCTCGGTGGTGCCGGGCGTGGCGCACGCCTGCGGGCACGACGTGCACACCACCGTGGTGCTCGGCGCGGGCCTGGCCCTCGCCGCGCTGCACGACGAGGGCCTGCTCGACCGCGGCGCGCGGCTGATCTTCCAGCCCGCCGAGGAGGTGATGCCCGGCGGCGCGCTCGACGTCATCGCGCAGGGCGTGCTCGACGGAGTGGACCGCATCGCCGCGGTGCACTGCGAGCCCAAGCTGGACGTGGGGCAGATCGGCACCCGCATCGGCCCGATCACCTCCGCGTCGGACACGGTCACGGTGACCCTGTCGTCGTCGGGCGGGCACACCTCGCGGCCGCACCTGACCGGCGACGTGGTGTACGCCCTGGGGCAGGTCATCACGCAGGTGCCCGCGGTGCTCGGCCGCCGGCTCGACCCGCGCTCGGGCGTCAACCTCACCTGGGGCGCGGTGCACGCGGGCAACGCCCACAACGCGATCCCCGCCACGGGCACCGTCGGCGGCACGCTGCGCTGCCTCGACGTGCGGGCGTGGGAGCGTGCCGGGCAGGTGCTGCACGACGCGGTGGAGCAGGTCGTCGCGCCGTACGAGGTGGACGTCACCGTGCGGCACTCGCGCGGCGTCCCGCCGGTGGACAACGACGCCGCCGTGAACGGCGCGCTCGAGGCGGCGGGGACCGCCGTGCTCGGTCCCGAGGGTGTCGTGCTCACCGAGCAGTCGCTCGGCGGCGAGGACTTCGCCTGGTACCTCACCAAGGTGCCGGGCGCGATGGCCCGCCTCGGCACCGGGACCCCGGGGGAGCGACGCTACGACATCCACCAGGGGGACCTCGTCGTGGACGAGGGGTCGATCGCCGTCGGTGCCCGGTTGCTGGGACGTTTCGCGCTCCAACCGTGAGACGCCGGAAAGTGTCCGGCGTGTTGCCGTGGTCGGCCGTCGATACCGCTTCGGTAACGACTCCTGCGGGTTCGTCGCCTGCGGTTCTCGGCCGGGGCGCCGGTGGCTAGGCTTCCGTCGGTGACGGGCCGGACGACCCTGGCCCGACGAACGATCGACAGGAGCGACAGGTGAAGAGAGCGATCCAGCTCACCGCCCTCGCCGGCGTCGCCGCGCTCGCGCTGGCGGCCTGTGCGGAGGCACCCGAGGAGTCCGGTGGCGACAGCAGCGCCGCCGCAGCGGTGGAGGGCTTCAAGCCGTGCATCGTCTCGGACCAGGGTGGGTTCGACGACAAGAGCTTCAACCAGCTCAGCTTCGAGGGGGCGCAGAAGGCCGCGGACGAGTTCGGCGTCGAGCTCACCGCCGTCCAGTCGCAGACCGAGACGGACTACCAGCCCAACATGGAGTCGCTGGTCGGGCAGAGCTGCTCGCCGATCGTCTCGGTGGGCTTCAACCTGGCCGCCGCGACGACCGAGGCCGCCGAGGCGAACCCGGACACCGAGTTCATCCTCGTCGACGAGACGGTCGACGCCGAGAACGTGAAGCCGCTGCTGTACGACACGGCGCAGGCCGCGTTCCTCGCGGGCTACCTGTCGGCCGGATACTCCGAGGCCGGCAAGGTCGGGACCTTCGGCGGCGCCCCGATCGCGACCGTGACCATCTTCATGGACGGCTTCAAGCAGGGCGTCGAGTACTACAACGAGGTCAAGGGCACCGAGGTCGAGGTCGTGGGCTTCGAGGGCGGCGAGAAGGGCTCGTTCACCGGCAAGTTCGAGGCCAACGAGACCGCGAAGACCACCGCGCAGAACATCCTCGACCAGGGCGTCGACGTGATCCTGCCGGTCGGCGGCCCGATCTACCAGTCCGCGATCGCGGCGATCCAGGACTCGGGCAAGGACGTCGCCCTCATCGGCGCCGACGCCGACCTGTTCGAGACCGACCCGTCCACCCAGGACTACGTGCTGACGTCGATCCTCAAGGGGATGGACATCTCCACCTACGAGTCCGTCAGCTCCGCCGCCAAGGGCGAGTTCGACGCGACGCCGTACATCGGGACCCTCGAGAACAAGGGCGTGGGCATCGCCCCGCTGCACAACTTCGAGGACAAGGTCGACCCCGCCCTCGTGGAGGAGGTCACCGCGCTCCAGGAGCAGATCGTCGCGGGCGACGTCACGGTCGACTCGTACCTCGACGACCAGGAGTGACATCGGTCCGGTGACGGCACACGTCCCGGACCACGGACGGTGGCACGACCCCCGGGGTCGCGCCACCGTCCGCACTCTGTGCGCCGTCCCGCGGCGCGGACGGCGACGAGGCCGCCCCGGTGAGAGGCTGGCCGCGGTGCGAGCTCCACGACATCCCGACGACCCGCGACCGATGGAAGGCAGAGCATGAGGCTCGAGCTGCGCGGCATCACCAAACGCTTCGGCGCCCTCGTGGCGAACGACCACATCGACCTCGTGGTGGAGCCGGGCGAGATCCACTGCCTGCTGGGCGAGAACGGCGCCGGCAAGTCCACCCTGATGAACGTGCTCTACGGCCTGTACCAGGCCGACGAGGGCGAGATCCTCCTGGACGACGAGGTCCAGGCCTTCGAGGGGCCCGGCGACGCGATGGCCGCCGGGATCGGCATGGTGCACCAGCACTTCATGCTCGTGCCGGTGTTCTCGGTCGCGGAGAACGTCATGCTCGGGCACGAGACCACCGGTGCCGCGGGGGTGCTGGACCTGGCCAGCGCGCGCTCCCGGGTCACGGAGATCGCGGACCGGTTCGGCTTCCAGGTCGACCCGGACGCCCTGGTCGAGGACCTGCCGGTGGGCGTGCAGCAGCGGGTCGAGATCATCAAGGCGCTCTCGCGCGACGCCGACGTGCTGGTCTTCGACGAGCCCACGGCCGTGCTGACCCCCCAGGAGACCGACGAGCTCATGGGGATCATGCGGCAGCTGCGGGACGAGGGCGCGGCGATCGTCTTCATCACGCACAAGCTGCGCGAGGTGCGCGCCGTCGCCGACCGCATCACGGTCGTGCGGCACGGCAAGGTCGTCGGCGAGGCGAGCCCCGGCGCGACCGACGCCGAGCTCGCGTCGCTCATGGTGGGCCGCGCCGTCGAGCTGACGGTGCGCAAGGACGCGGCCCGCACGACCGACAACGAGCTCGCCGTCACGGACCTCCGCGTCACGGGGCCCGAGGGCCAGGTGCTCGTGGACGACGTGAGCTTCACGGTGCGCGGCGGCGAGGTGCTCGTCGTGGCCGGCGTCCAGGGCAACGGCCAGACGGAGCTGACCGAGGCCCTCGTGGGCCTCCAGGAGCAGGTCGCGGGGAGCGTGCGGCTCGACGGCAAGGAGCTGGTGGGCCGCTCGGTGCGCCGGATCCTGCAGGCGGGGGTCGGCTTCGTGCCCGAGGACCGCAACGAGGACGGCCTCGTCGGCGAGTTCACGATCGCCGAGAACCTCGTGCTCGACCGCACGGACGGCCCGCCGTTCGTGCGCCGCGGCGCCCTGCAGCTCGCGCTGCGCGACGACTTCGCGCGGGAGAAGGTCGCGGAGTACGACGTCCGCACGCAGGGCATCGAGACGCGCGTCGGCCGCCTGTCGGGCGGCAACCAGCAGAAGGTCGTCCTCGCGCGCGAGCTGTCCCGCGAGCTGCGTCTGCTCGTGGCGGCGCAGCCGACGCGCGGCGTCGACGTCGGCTCGATCGAGTTCATCCACAAGCGGATCGTCGAGACGCGCGACTCGGGCATCCCGGTCGTGGTGGTGTCGACGGAGCTGGACGAGGCCGTCGCCCTCGCCGACCGGATCATGGTGATGTACCGGGGCCGCGTCGTCGGCATCGTCCCGGCGGACACCCCGCGCGACGTGCTCGGCCTGATGATGGCCGGCGTCGCGCCCGAGAGCGGCCCCGATCGAGAAGGAGACGCGGCGTGAGCGGCGAGACGCCCCAGGACCGGGCGCAGGACCGGGCCCAGGAACCGGCACAGGACCAGGGGCCCGACGTCGACCCCGACTCGCGGCTCGGCGAGGCGCTCGAGCAGGTCGACGCGACGGCCGAGCCCGGGCTCGCGGAGGAGCTGGAGCAGGAGGCGGCGCGCGAGCAGGCGGCCGTCGTCGAGGAGTCCGGCCAGCGGTGGCGCGACGCGTTGCGCCGCGCGACCTCCGGCGGCTGGGCCGTCGCCCTCGGCGCGATCGTGCTGGCGGTGCTGGCGGGGTCGATCCTCATCGTCGTCACCGACGAGAAGGTCCAGGCCGCGGCGCCGTACTTCTTCGCGCGGCCGGCCGACACGCTCGCCGCGGTCGGCCAGGCGGTGGGTGGCGCGTACTCCGCCCTGTTCCAGGGCGCGGTCTACAACTTCGGCGCGGACACGTTCGCGCAGGGGATCAAGCCGCTGACGCAGACGCTCGCCAACGCCACGCCGCTCATCGCGGCCGGCCTGGGCGTCGCCCTGGCGTTCCGCGCGGGGCTGTTCAACATCGGTGGCCAGGGCCAGATGCTCATGGCGGCCACCGCCGCCGGGTGGATCGGCTTCGGCGTCACCGGGCTCCCGTTCCCGCTGCACCTGCTGATCGCCCTCGTGGCCGGCGTCGCCGCCGGCGCGCTGTGGGCGGGCATCGCCGGCCTGCTGAAGGCCCGCACCGGCGCCCACGAGGTGATCGTCACGATCATGCTCAACTACGTCGCGTTCTACCTGCTGTCCTACCTGCTCTCCACGCCGGGGCTCATGCAGGCGCCCGGCTCCGCGTACCCGAAGACGCCGCCGATGCAGGACTCGGCCGTGCTGCCGTCGCTGCTCGGCAGCGAGTACAACCTCGACTGGGGCTTCGTGCTCGCGCTGCTCGCCGTCGTCGGGGTGTGGTGGCTGCTCAACCGCTCGAGCACGGGCTTCGCCTTCCGTGCCGTCGGCGAGAACCCCAAGGCCGCACGGGTGGCCGGCATCGACGTGCCACGCACCACGGTGCTCGTCATGCTCGTGGCCGGTGGCCTGGTGGGTCTCGCCGGGGCGCAGCAGGTGCTGGGCACGGTGACCTCCGGCTTCAGCACCGACATCGACGCCGGCATCGGCTTCGACGCGATCACCGTGGCGCTGCTCGGCGGGTCCTCGCCGTGGGGCGTGCTCGGCGCCGGCATCCTGTTCGGCGGCTTCAAGGCCGGCGGCTCCGCGATGCAGGCCGCCGAGGGCATCCCGATCGAGATCGTGCTCGTCGTGCAGTCGCTGATCGTGCTGTTCATCGCGGCGCCGCCGCTCGTGCGGGCGGTGTTCCGCCTGCCGCAGCCGGAGCGGACGCCGCGCCGACGGGAGAGCCGACGCGACCGCCGTCGGGCGGCAGGCGCGCAGGGCGCCGGGGAGGGACAGGCATGACCGCCACGACCGTCGACCAGCCCGGGGCCGCGGCCCCGGCCCCCGCGTCGCGCGCCACGGCCCCGGTGACGTGGAAGGCCGTCGTCGGCCTCGGCGTGGTCCTGGTCCTGTACGCGCTGCTGCTGCTCCTGGCGCCCCACGAGGGTTCCGCGCGGTTCGCGCTGTCGACCAGCACCGATTTCGTCGTCCTGTCGACGCTCGTCGTGCCCGCGATGGCCACGGCCTGGGTGTGCGCCGTCGTCGGGCTCGCCGTGCTGGCGTTCGCCGTCGTGCGCACCCGGGCCGGGCGGCGCGTGCCCGTGTGGGCCGTGGCCGTCTTCGCGGCCGCGCTGCTCGTCGGGTTCCTCGCCTGGGCGGGCGCGGGCAGCCCGCGCGACATCTCGGTGGTCGGGCTCCTCGGTGGTGCCATCGGCCTGTCCGTGCCGCTCGTCTACGGAGCCCTCGGCGGCGTCATCGGCGAGCGCGCCGGCGTCGTCAACATCGCCATCGAGGGTCAGCTGCTGGCGGGCGCGTTCGTCGCCGCGATCGTCGCGTCGCTCACCAAGAACCCGTGGGCCGGGCTGGTGGCGGCCGTGCTGGCGAGCGCCCTCGTGGCCCTGGTGCTGGCGCTGTTCACCATCACCTACCGGGTCAACCAGGTGATCGTCGGCGTGGTGCTCAACGTGCTGGTCATCGGCCTGACGAGCTTCTTCTACTCCGAGGTGCTGGTCCCGAACGCCGAGACGCTCAACTCGACCGTCCGGTTCCCGCGCCTGCCGATCCCCGGGCTCGAGAGCATCCCCGTGATCGGGCCGGTGCTGTTCAACCAGACCATCGTCGTCTACCTCATGTACCTCGCCGTGCCGGCGGTCTCGTACGCCCTGTTCCGCACGAAGTGGGGCCTGCGGGTGCGTGCCGTGGGCGAGCACCCCAAGGCGGCCGACACGGTCGGCATCGACGTGCTGCGCACCCGCTACCGGGCCGTCCTGGTGGGCGGCGCCGTGGTCGGGCTCGGCGGCGCGTTCTACACCGTGGTGTCGATCAACCAGTTCGGCCGCGAGATGACGGCCGGCGCGGGCTTCATCGCCCTGGCCGCGGTCATCTTCGGCAAGTGGGACCCGCTCCGGGCGGCCCTGGCCGGTCTGCTGTTCGGCTTCGCGACGAACCTGCAGAACGTGCTGTCGGTCGTGGGCTCGCCCGTCCCGAGCCAGTTCATGCTCATGCTCCCGTACGTGGTGACGCTGCTGGCGGTGGCCGGGCTGGTCGGCAGGTCCCGCGCGCCCGCCGCGTCGGGGACGCCCTACACCAAGGAGTAGCGATGGCCAGCACGAGTGGTCCGACCGTCGACTGGGAGGCGCTGCGCGCCGCGGCACGGGACGTCGTCGAGCGGGCGTACGTGCCGTACTCCGGCTTCCCGGTGGGTGCCGCGGCGCTCGTGGACGACGGCCGCGTGGTGGTGGGTTGCAACGTGGAGAACGCCGCCTACGGGGTGACGCTCTGCGCGGAGTGCTCGCTCGTGTCCGCCCTGGTCACGGGCGGGGGCGGCCGGCTCGTCGCGTTCACGTGCGTGGACGGCGCGGGGCGGACCCTCATGCCGTGCGGACGGTGCCGCCAGCTCCTGTGGGAGCACGGCGGCCCCGACCTGCTGGTGGAGTCCGTCCGGGGCGTGGTGCCCATGACCGAGGTGCTGCCGGACGCGTTCGGCGCACCGGACCTGGACCGTTATCGCGAGGGGAGCGAGGCATGACCACGACGGGCAGCACGCCGGCCCACGAGGCGTTCGACGCCGTCGACGTCATCCGGACCAAGCGCGACGGGCACCCGCTCGAGGCGGAGCAGATCGACTGGGTGGTGGACGCCTACACGCGCGGCGCGGTCGCCGAGGAGCAGATGTCGGCCCTCGCGATGGCGATCCTGCTGCGGGGGATGACCCGCCCGGAGGTCGCGCGCTGGACCGGCGCGATGATCGCGTCCGGCGAGCGGATGGACTTCTCCGGCCTGTCGCGCCCCACCGCGGACAAGCACTCGACCGGCGGGGTGGGGGACAAGATCACGCTGCCGCTCGCGCCGCTCGTCGCGTCGTTCGGGGTGGCCGTGCCGCAGCTCTCGGGCCGCGGCCTCGGGCACACGGGCGGCACGCTCGACAAGCTCGAGGCGATCCCGGGCTGGCGGGCGGCGCTGAGCAACGCCGAGCTGATGGACCAGCTCGAGGACGTCGGCGCGGTGGTCTGCGCGGCCGGGGCGGGGCTGGCCCCCGCCGACAAGAAGCTCTACGCCCTGCGGGACGTGACGGGCACGGTCGAGTCGGTGCCGCTCATCGCGAGCTCGATCATGAGCAAGAAGATCGCGGAGGGCACCGGCGCGCTGGTCCTCGACGTCAAGGTGGGCTCGGGCGCGTTCATGAAGGACCTCGACGCGGCCCGCGAGCTCGCCCGCACGATGGTCGACCTCGGCACGGACGCGGGCGTGCGCACGGTCGCGCTGCTCACGGACATGTCCGTCCCGCTCGGCCGCACCGCGGGCAACGCGCTCGAGGTGCGCGAGTCCGTCGAGGTCCTCGACGGCGGCGGGCCGGCCGACGTCGTCGACCTCACCGTCGCGCTGGCCGTGGAGATGCTCGCGGGCGCAGGGAAGCCCGTGCCCGAGCCCGAGGTGCGCGCGGCGCTGGCCGACGGCCGCGCCAAGGACGTCTGGCGCAGGATGATCGCGGCGCAGGGCGGCGACCCGGACGCGGAGCTGCCCCGGGCACGGGAGCGGCAGGACGTGGTCGCGGACCGGTCCGGCGTCCTCACCCGGCTGGACGCCTACGCCGTCGGCATCGCGGCCTGGCGGCTGGGCGCGGGGCGCTCGCGCCGCGAGGACCCGGTGCAGGCCGGGGCCGGCGTCGAGCTGCACGCGAAGCCGGGGGACGAGGTCTCCGCGGGTCAGCCGCTGCTCACCCTGCACACGGACACCCCGGAGCGGTTCGACCGCGCCCGGGCGGCGCTCGAGGGGCAGTGGGCGGTCGACGACGCCGTGGGCGGCGACGCGGCCCGACCGCTCCTGCTCGACCGGATCGGCTGAGCGGCACGGGCTGGTCGGGACGGTCGGGGCGATGGCGGCGCGGACGCTGCGCGTGACGGACGTCCTCGCGCTCGTGGGCGCGTTCGCCGGGCCGGCGCCGGTGCCGCCGCCCGTCGGACGGTTCGGCCGCCCGGAGGTGCCCGGCGACCTCGTCCCGGCGCTCGACGCGCTCGCCCCGGCGGTGCGGGCACGGGTGCTCGACCCGCTCGGCCGGGAGGACCCACCGCCGGTCCCGGGGCGCCCGCGGACGCTCGTGCTCCCGGCGTCCGACGGCGTCGTCGCCCCCGCGCGCCAGGTCGACGAGCGGACGTGCGGCGCCGCCGTGCTGGCCCTCCTGGCGCTCGCGGGCGACCCCCGGCTCGCGCTCGGGCTGAGCCGCGGGCCGCACGGGGTCGGCGCCGCGTTCGCCGCGGCCCAGCGGGTGCTGCACGCGCGCGCGACCCGGGGACCGGGCGGCCTCCCGCTGTGGCCCGCCGCCCTGGGCACCCCGCCGTGGGGCGCGGCCCGCGTCGCCCGGTACGGCCGCGTGCGGTACGGCCACCGGGTGGTCGGCGGCCGCGCGGCCCGCGCGGTGCTGGGCGCCGCTGTGGAGGCGGCGGGCGCCGGCGTGCCCGTCCCCCTGTACACGGGGGGCGACCTCGCCGGCGGCGTGTCGACGGCGGTGCCCCGGCACGTCGTCCTCCTCACGACCGTGCGGGGCGGTGTCGCGACGGTCTACGAGCCGTCGGACGGCCGGCTGCACGCGGTGCCGGTCGCCGGGCTCGTCGCGGGCGCCCGCGGGCGTCGGGACGACCGGCTGCTCGCCCCCGCGCTCGGCGGCTGGCCGCACGTGGTGTGGGCGCTGCTGCCCCGGGACGCCCGCGGCTGACCAGCTCCTCTGGCGCGTCGCGGGGGCCGGGTCCACGATGGGAGCGCACCGCCGTCGAGCGAAGGGACAGCCCCCATGAGCACCGCCCCGGACGACGCCTGGCGGGACGCCGGGCTGGAGAGCCCCGACGACACCACGAGCCTGGTCGAGGACGCCCTGACGGACGACGCGCAGGGTGGCGAGGACGCTGCGGCCGGCGGTCGCGCGGAGGAGTACAAGCCGCGGCACGCCCGGCCCGACCTGGACGGCGAGGCCGCGGAGGCCGACGTCGTCGAGCAGAGCCAGGAGGTCCCCGGGCTCGACGATCCCGAGGCCTCCGGAGACGCGTGATCGCCGGTAGGTTGGCCCCATGACGCAAGCCCTCGTCGACCTGATCCCCGCCCTGCCCAAGGTGCTGCTGCACGACCATCTCGACGGGGGCCTGCGACCGCAGACCGTCCTCGAGCTCGCCGCCGAGGTGGGCCACGAGCTCCCGGCGTCGGACGCCGAGTCGCTCGGCACCTGGTTCGTCGAGGCCGCGGACTCCGGGTCCCTGGTGCGGTACCTGGAGACGTTCGACCACACCATCGCCGTCATGCAGACGGCGGACGCCCTGGCGCGCGTGGCGCGCGAGGCCGTGCTGGACCTCGCCGCCGACGGTGTCGTGTACGCCGAGCAGCGCTGGGCGCCGGAGCAGCACCTGTCCCGCGGGCTGACGCTGCCGGAGACGGTCGAGGCCGTGCAGGCGGGCATCGACGAGGGCATCCGCGAGGCGGCGTCGCGCGGGCAGATCATCCGTGTCGGGCAGCTGGTCACCGCGATGCGGCACACCGACCGCTGGCAGGAGATCGCGGAGCTCGCGGTCGCGTACCGGGACCGCGGCGTGGTGGGCTTCGACATCGCCGGCCCGGAGGACGGGTTCCCGCCGTCGCGGCACGTGGAGATCTGGCGCTACCTGGCCGAGCAGGACTTCCCGACGACGATCCATGCCGGCGAGGCGGCCGGGCCGGCCTCGATCGCGGAGGCCGTCCACCTGGGCCAGGCCGACCGGATCGGCCACGGCGTGCGGATCGTCGAGGACATCGCGTTCCACGAGGGGTTCGACGACGACGGCGAGCGGCGCGCCGAGCTGGGGCGTCTCGCGCACTGGGTGCGCGACCACCAGATCGCGCTCGAGGTGTGCCCCGTGTCGAACCTGCAGACGGGCGCCACGACGGCGACGTCCGTGGCCGACCACCCGATCACGCGGCTCAAGGAGCTGGACTTCGCCGTCACCCTCAACACGGACAACCGCCTCATGTCCCGCACGTCCATGTCGAACGAGATGACGCGGCTCGTCACCGAGGCGGGGTGGACCATCGACGACCTGGCCGACGTGACCCTGACCGCCGCGTGGAGCACGTTCATGCACCACGACGAGCGCCGCGCGCTGGTCGACGACGTCATCCTGCCGGGGTACCAGCAGGTCGAAGGGGCGCAGCGATGAACCGTTCGACGCCGTCTGCCGCCCGGCCCGGGCAGGGCGACCTGCCCGCCGACGCCCTCGCGCTCGCGCGGTTCGTCGACCACACGCTGCTCAAGCCGGAGGCGACCACCGCCGACGTCACCGCGCTGGTCGAGGAGGGCGTCCGGCTGGGCGTGTTCTCGGTCTGCATCTCCCCGACGTTCGTCGCGCACGCGGCGCGGGTCGCGGCCGGTCGGCTCGCGGTGGCGACCGTGTGCGGCTTCCCGTCGGGCAAGCACGTCAGCGCGGTGAAGGCGGCCGAGGCGGCCCGCTCCGTCGCCGACGGCGCCGACGAGGTCGACATGGTGATCGACGTCGGCGCGGCCAAGGAGGGCGCGTTCGACGCGGTCCGGGCGGACATCGCCGCCGTGCGCGCGGCCGTGCCCGCCGAGCACCTGCTCAAGGTCATCATCGAGGCGGCCGCGCTCACCGACGACGAGATCGTCGCCGTCTGCCGGGCCGCGCGGGACGCCGGTGCCGACTTCGTGAAGACCTCGACGGGCTTCCACCCGGCCGGGGGCGCCTCCGTGCACGCGGTGGAGCTCATGGCCGGCGCGGTGGGCGGCGCGCTGGGGGTCAAGGCCTCCGGCGGGGTCCGGACCCTGGACGACGCGCTCGCCATGATCCGCGCCGGCGCCACGCGGCTGGGCCTGTCCGGGACCGCGGGCGTGCTCGCGGGCTTCGCCGGGGGCGAGCAGACCGCCACCGGGTCCGGCTACTGACCGCCGGCGTGCCCGAACCGCTCGTCGACGTCCGCGCCGCCACGCGCACGCACGGCACGGTCCAGGTCCTCGGGCCGACGTCCCTGACGCTGGGGCCCGGCGAGGCGGCCGCCGTCGTCGGGCCGAACGGCAGCGGCAAGTCCACGCTGCTTCGCCTGGTCGCGGGCAAGGACGAGCCGACGTCGGGCGACGTGCGCGTGCTGGGCCTGCCCGCCGGGCAGGCGCGCCTGCGTCGGCGGGAGGACGTCGCGCTGCTGCTGGGCGGCCTGTCCGCGTACCCCGACCTCACGGTCGCCGAGCACCTGCGCCTCGTCGCGTCGGCGTGGGCGGGACGCCATCGCGGCCCCGACGTCGAGACCGCGCTCGCGGAGGCCGAGCTCGACCGCGTGCGCGACCAGCTCCCCGGGGAGCTGTCGTCGGGGGAGGGGCAGATGTTCGCCCTCGCGACGACGCTCTACCGGCCCGCCCGTCTCGTGCTGCTCGACGAGCCGGAGCAGCGGCTCGACGCGCGCTGGCGTGCCGTGGCGCGGCGTCTCGTCGCGGGCGCGCTGGACGCGGGCAGGGCGCTGCTCGTCGCGACGCACGACCCGGACCTGCGCGCCGACCTCGCCCGCCGCGGCCGCGAGGTCGAGCTCGCGGCGCCGGGGCCGCGATGAGGATGCGGTGACGGCGCGGTGACGGGCGCCCCCCAGGTCCCGGCGGGGCACGTCGACGACGGCGCCCGCGTGCCGTACCCGCGCTGGCGGCGCTGGGTCGGCTCGCTGCGGCGCCGGGCGCTCGTCGTGCGGGCCGCGGAGTCCGGCGGCGACCCGCACGATCGCGTCTACCTCGGCTACGGGGTGGTGCTGCTCGCGCTCGTGTACGGGCCGGTCCTGTGGAGCGCCCTCGCCCAGGCGGCCGCGGCGGTGCCGCTGCCCGACGCGGTCGCGGGACGGGCGGCGGCGCTGCTCGCCGGGTGGGCGCTGGGGCTCGGCGTCGCGTGCCTCGCCGGGCTCGCCGCAGCCCGGGCCGGAGGCCCGCTCTGGACGAGCCGTGCCGAGGCGACCTTCGCGCTCTCCGGCCAGTTCCGCCCGCGCGACGTGCTGCGGCGGCGAGCCGTGCTGCTCGCGCTCGCGGCGGCCGCCGGCGGCGCCTTCCTCGCGACCGCGGCCGCGGCGGGGCTCGCGGGCGGGGCCACCGCGGGCGCACCGGGGCCCCTCCTCGTCGCGGGAGCGGGCGCCGCCCTGCTGGCCCAGGTGCCGGTGGCCGTCGGCGCGGCGGCCCAGGCCCCGGGTCGGCGGCGCGCGGCCGTCGGGGTCACCCTGCTCCTGCTGGTGCTCGGCCTGGTGCTCGGCCTGGTCGCGGCCCTGGGCCCGGCCCTGGGCACCGTGTCACCCGTCCCCGCCCTGGCGCCGTCGCCCGGTGCGCGGGCCGGGGCGGTCGCGGGCGTCGCGCTGGTCGTGGCCGTCGGGCTGGCGTCGGCGTGGCTGATGGTCCGGGTGCTGCCGGGCGAGCTCGACGTCGACCGGGCGGCCGCGGGCCAGTCGCGCACGGTGACGGCCGGACGCGGCCTGGTGGGTGGCGACTCCGGGGCGGTCGCGGACGTCCTCGGGCCGCGGGCCTACGCCGGCCGGGCGGCGCGGCTCCCCGCGCGGCTGCTGCGCCGCGCCCCGCTGGTGGCGCGCGACCTGCTCGGGCTGCGCCGCCGGCCGGCGGCCCTGGTCGTCTCGCTCCTTGCGGGGTGCGCGGGGGCCGTGCTCGTGCGCCTCGGCGCGGAGGACGGGCCGGCGCTCGCGACCTTGGCGGGCGCCCTCACCCTGTACGGCGCGGCGCGGACCTGGACCGACGGGCTGCACGCGTTCGCCGCCCAGCCCCAGCCGGGCGCCCTCCTGCCCGGCACGGCGGCGCGCGCCGTCGCCGGGCACGCGGTCGTGCCCACGGTCCTGGGGCTGCTCGCCGCGGCCGCGGGAGCCGCCGGTGGGCGGGACGAGGAGGCGGCCGCCGTCGTCCTCGTCGTCGTGCTGGTGCTGGCCGCGCGCGTCTGGGTGGCGGGCGCGACGGCAGCGCCGCCCGGCCTCTTCACGCCGATGATGACGCCGAACGGCGACATGTCCATGCTGGTGCTGGGCGCGTGGTACCTGCGCGGCTGGCTGGTCGTGGCGGCAGCCGCCTGGCTCCTCCAGCGTGCCGGTCCCGGTGCCGCGACGGCCGTGCTGGTGCTGGCGCTGGCGGCCGGGCTCGCCGCCACGGGGCTGCGGCGGTTCGCCCGGGCGTGACCCGGCACGCCGCTCCCGGTCGCGGTGCGGCGCCGTCCGGCGCAGGCTCGTGCCTGGGCCCGTGACCCGGGGCCGCCACCCGACCGGAGGGACAGCGCGTGTACTACAGCAACGGGAACTACGAGGCGTTCGCGCGGCCGCGCAAGCCGGCCGGCGTCGACGACAAGTCGGCGTGGCTCGTGGGCGCCGGACTGGCGTCCATGTCCGCCGCGGCATTCATGATCCGCGACGGGCAGCTGGCGGGGGAGCGGATCACGATCCTCGAGCGCCTGCGGCTGCCGGGTGGTGCCCTGGACGGCATCAAGGAGCCGAAGAAGGGTTTCGTGGTGCGCGGGGGCCGCGAGATGGAGGACCACTTCGAGTGCCTGTGGGACCTGTTCCGGTCCGTGCCGTCGATCGAGGTCGAGGGCGCCTCGGTGCTCGACGAGTTCTACTGGCTCAACAAGGACGACCCGAACTTCTCGCTGCAGCGGGCCACGGTGGACCGCGGCCGGGACGCGCGCACGGACGGCCTGTTCGCGCTGTCGGAGAAGGCGCAGAAGGACATCGTGACCGTCTTCCTCGCGACGCGCGAGGAGATGGAGGGCAAGCAGATCGACGAGGTCTTCGGCCGCGAGTTCCTGGACAGCAACTTCTGGCTGTACTGGCGCACGATGTTCGCGTTCGAGGAGTGGCACAGCGCGCTCGAGATGAAGCTGTACATCCACCGGTTCGTGCACCACATCGGCGGGCTGCCGGACTTCTCCGCGCTGAAGTTCACCAAGTACAACCAGTACGAGTCCCTGGTGCTGCCGCTGTACCGCTGGCTGCTCGACCAGGGCGTGACGTTCCGGTTCTCGACCGAGGTCACGGACGTCGACTTCGAGATCCGCCCCGGCCGCAAGCAGGCGACGCGGATCCACTGGGTGGCCGACGGCGAGCCGGGCGGCGTCGACCTCGGCGAGGACGACCTCGTGCTGGCGACGATCGGCTCGCTCACGGAGAACTCCGACGACGGCGACCACCACACCCCGGCCCGACTCGACACGGGCCCCGCGCCGGCCTGGGACCTGTGGCGCCGGATCGCGGCGAAGGACCCCGCGTTCGGGCACCCGGACGTCTTCGGCGGCGACGTCGAGAGCACGAAGTGGGAGTCGGCGACCGTCACGACCCTCGACCCGCGCATCCCCGAGCACATCCGGCGGATCTGCAAGCGCGACCCGTTCAGCGGCAAGGTCGTCACGGGCGGCATCGTCACGGTGAAGGACTCGAGCTGGCTGATGAGCTGGACGGTCAACCGGCAGCCGCACTTCAAGCAGCAGCCGCCCGACCAGGTCGTGGTGTGGGTGTACTCGCTGTTCGTCGACACCCCGGGCGACTACGTGCGCAAGCCGATGCAGGAGTGCACGGGCGAGGAGATCACCCGCGAGTGGCTCTACCACCTGGGGGTGCCGACCGACCAGATCGACGAGCTCGCGGCCACCGGGGCCAGGACGGTGCCCGTGATGATGCCGTACGTCACCTCCTTCTTCATGCCCCGGCACGCGGGCGACCGGCCGGACGTTGTGCCCGACGGCGCGGTGAACTTCGCGTTCATCGGCCAGTTCGCCGAGACGAGCCGGGACTGCATCTTCACGACCGAGTACTCGGTGCGCACGGGCATGGAGGCCGCCTACCGCCTGCTCGACATCGAGCGCGGCGTGCCGGAGGTCTTCGGCTCCACCTACGACGTGCGGACGCTGCTCAAGGCCACGAGCCGCCTGCGCGACGGCGAGGAGGTGGACCTGCCGGGCCCGAGGTTCCTGCGCGAGCGGCTGCTGCGGCGTCTCGACGGCACGCAGATCGGCGAGCTGCTCACCGACTTCGGGCTGATCCCCGAGCTCGACGGGACCGCCCGCCGCGACCGCGTGGACGACGCCGTGGAGTGAGCGCGGTGACGAGCCTCACACCGGGCGGGGCACCCGAGGGAAGTTAGGCTCGCCTCACCATGTCTGACACGCAGCCCCAGGCCCCCGCCGGCCCGCCCGCCCGCAAGCGCACCCCTCGGCACGCGACCGTCACGGCCGTCCACCGGCACACCCCGCACCTGGTGCGGGTCACGATCGCGGGCCCCGAGCTCGCGGAGATCGACCTCACCGGACACACCGACACCTACGTGAAGCTGGTGCTCGGGGAGCTGGCGGACGGCCGTCCGCTGCTGCGCGCCTACACGGTGCGCGCGCGCCGCGACGCGGCCGTCGCGGCGTCGGGCGAGGTGGAGTGGGACCTCGACCTCGTGGTGCACGGGGACGCCGGCGTGGGCGGGCCGTGGGCGGTGCGGGTGCAGCCGGGGGAGCCGGTGACGTTCCTCGGCCCGGGCGCCGGCTACGCGCCCGACCCGCAGGCGCCGTGGCACCTGCTCGTGGGCGACGACGCCGCCCTGCCCGCGATCGCGGCCTCGCTCGAGGCGCTCCCGGCCGGCGCGGTCGCGCACGTCGTCGTCGAGGTCCCCGGGCCCGAGGACGAGCAGGAGCTGGCCAGCGCCGCCGACCTCACGCTCACGTGGGTGCACCGCGGCACCGGCGACCTGGCCGGCACCGTGCGCGCCGCCCACGCCGCCGGGGAGCTCCCCGCGGGGGCACCGCACGTCTTCCTGCACGGCGAGGCGGGCATGGTGCGCGACCTGCGCCGCTGGGTCCGCACCGCGCTGGACGTGCCGCGCGAGCTGCTGTCGGCGTCGGGCTACTGGCGCCGCGGCAGCGACGACGAGGACTGGCGCGCCCGCAAGGGCGAGTGGAAGGCCGCCGTCGACCAGGACGATGCCGCTCTGGTCGGTGGAGCGGTCGGCTGACCGTTCAGAGCCCCAGCGCGGCCCGGAGGTCGGCCTTGATCCGGTCGAGCTTCTTGTACGCCGCGACGCGCAGCCGGCCGACGTCGACCGCCGACGCGTCCGCGGCCACGGGCTCCACGACCTCCAGGTAGCACTTGACCTTCGGCTCGGTCCCGCTGGGTCGCACCACGACGCGCGTGTCGTCGGCACCCAGGAGCACGACGCCGTCCGTGGGCGGCAGACCGTCGATGCCGTCGGACAGGTCGAGCACGTCGGCGACGCCGGCCCCCGCGAGCGTGCGCGGCGGCGACGTGCGCAGCCGCGCCATCGTGTCGGGGATGCGTGACAGGTCGTCGAACCGGACGGAGAGCTGGTCGGTGACGAACAGGCCGTTCTCGCGGGCGACGTCGTTGAGCGCGTCCACGAGCGTGCGCCCGGCGGCCTTCTCCCGGGCGGCGAGCAGGGCCACGAGCACCGCGGTGCTCAGGCCGTCCTTGTCGCGCACGCGGGCCGGGTCCACGCAGTAGCCCAGCGCCTCCTCGTACCCGAAGACCAGCCCGGGGGTGCGGGCGATCCACTTGAAGCCCGTGAGGGTCGTCGCGTGCCCGACCCCGTAGCGGACCGCGATCGAGGACAGCACCCGGGAGGACACGACCGAGGAGGCCACGACCGGGCCGACGCCGGAGCCGTCCGGCGCGGGCACCTCGCCGCGGGCGATGCGGCGCACCGCCTCCCGCCCGAGCAGGGCGCCCACCTCGTCGCCGTGCAGCATCCGCCAGCCGTGCGAGCGGGCCGTCTCCGCACCCTGGTGCGTGCCGTGGCTCGGGTCGTAGACGGCGACCGCGCACCGGTCGGCGTCGGGGTCGTTGGCGATCACCACGTCGGCGTGCGCCTCGGCGAGGGCGACCGCCATGTCGATCGCACCGGGCTCCTCGGGGTTGGGGAACCGGACCGTGGGGAACGCCGGGTCCGGGTCGAGCTGCTCCTCGACCGGCAGCACCCGCGTGAAGCCGGCGTCGGCCAGCACCCGGGCGAGGACGCGGCCGCCGACGCCGTGCAGGGAGGTCGTGACCACCCGCAGCGCCGCCCGCTCCTGCGGCCCGGTGGACGTGCCCGCCCGCTCGGCCAGGTCGTGCACCGACGCGACGTACGCGTCGACCACCTCGCGGCCGAGGACCCGCCAGCCCGACTCCACCCGCGGGACCCCCGACGGCGGACCGGCGGCGGAGATGGCCTCGGCGATGCGGGCGTCGTGGGGCGGCACGATCTGCGCCCCCTGGCCGGCGTCGGTGACGACGCGGCCGCCGAGGTACACCTTGTAGCCGTTGTCCTGCGCCGGGTTGTGGCTCGCGGTGACCATGACGCCCGCGTCGGCGTCGAGATGGCGCACCGCGAACGCGAGCACCGGGGTGGGCAGGGCGGAGGGGAGCAGCAGCACCTCGTGGCCGGCGGCGGTGAGCACCGCGGCGGTGTCGGTCGCGAACGTCGACGAGCGGTCCCGGGCGTCGTAGCCGACCACCACGCGCGCCGTCACGCCCCGGCCCAGCACCGACGTGAGGTACGTGCCGAGGCCGGACGCCGCCGTCGTGACGACCGCGCGGTTCATCCGGTTCGGGCCCGGCGCCATCGCGCCGCGCAGCCCCGCCGTGCCGAACTGGAGCGAACCCGCGAACCGGTCGCGCAGGAGCGCGACGGCGTGCTCGCGCGTGCTCGGCCGCTCGGACGACGTCTGCTGGGCGAGCCGGGACAGCTCCGCCTTGTCGTCGTCGTCGACGTCGTAGCGGATCCAGCGCTCCACCTCGTCGAGCAGGGTGGACAGGGCGGTCGCCGTCGCGGCCGGCTCGAAGGCCGGGTCGTCGGTGTCCAGGCTCATGGCGGATCCCTCCGTCGGGTGCTCGGCTTACAGGGCGGTGACGATGCGGGCGAGGAGCTCGCTGATGCGCGGGCCGGCGGCCTGGCCGGCCTCCAGCACCTCCTCGTGCGACAACGGCTGCGGGCTGATGCCCGCGGCGAGGTTGGTCACGAGGGACACGCCGAGCACCTCCATGCCGGCGTGCCGGGCGGCGATGGCCTCGAGCGTGGTCGACATGCCGACCAGGTCCGCGCCCATGAGGCCGGCCATCTTCACCTCGGCGGGCGTCTCGTAGTGCGGCCCGGGGAACTGCGCGTACACGCCCTCGGGCAGCTCCGGGTCGACGGTGCGGGCGATCTCGCGCAGGCGCGGCGAGTACAGGTCGGTGAGGTCGACGAACGTCGCGCCCTCGAGGGGGGACGTGGCCGTGAGATTGAGGTGGTCGCGGATGAGGACCGGCTGGCCCGGGCGCCACGCGATGTGCAGGCCGCCGCAGCCGTTGGTGAGCACGACGCTCTCGCATCCGGTGGCCGCCGCGGTGCGCACCCCGTGGGCGACGCGCCGCACCCCCTTGCCCTCGTACAGGTGAGTGCGCCCGCCGATGACGAGCGCGTGCCGCACCGCGCCGTCGGGCCGCTCCACGCGGATCGAGCGGGTCGTCGCCGCGTGGCCCGCCACGGCGGGCCGGGCGAAGCCGGGGATCTCGTGGGTCGGGATCTCCGCCACGACGTCGCCGACCAGCTCGGCGGCGCCGCCCCAGCCGGAGCCCAGGACGAGGGCGACGTCGTGCCCCGGCACCCCGGTCGCCTCGGCGATGTGGTCGGCCGCGGCGCGGGCGACGTCGAACGGGTCGGTGGTCGGGTCGTCGAGGTCCCCGACGCTGCGGCTCGTGGTGCTCATGGTCCCGAGGGTAGTCCGGGCGGGGGCACGCCGCCGCGCCGGCACCGGGGGCCCGGCGGCCTGACACAATGGCCCCCGTGCCCTCCGTGAACACCCCTTCCCCGGACACCTCGGCCTCCACCGGCGCCGCCACCCGCGGCATCCCCGAGGCCGACCCGCGCCCCCCGCACGTCGTCGTCGTCGGCGGCGGACCGGGCGGCTACGAGGCCGCCCTCGTCGCCCGCCGCCTCGGAGCCCGCGTCACCGTCGTCGAGCGGCACGGCCTCGGCGGTGCCGCCGTGCTCACCGACGTCGTGCCCTCCAAGACGCTCATCGCCACCGCCGAGTGGTTCACCACGGCCGAGCAGGGGCCCGAGCTCGGCGTCCGCGGGGAGGCACCGGCGGGCGAGCGCCGCGACCTGGTCGACCTCGAGGCCGTGAACGCCCGCGTGCTCGCGCTCGCCGACGCGCAGTCGCGCGACATCCACTCCCGCCTCGAGCGCGAGGGCGTCGAGATCGTCGTCGGCGAGGGTCGGCTCGACGGTCCGTCGCGGGTCGTCGTCGACACGGGCACGGACACCGACCCGGGCACGACGACGCTCCACGCCGACACCGTGCTGCTCGCCGTCGGCGCCACGCCGCGCACGCTGCCCACCGCCGTCCCCGACGGGGAGCGCATCCTCACGTGGACGCAGCTCTACGGCCTCGCCGAGCTGCCCGAGAAGCTGATCGTCGTCGGGTCCGGCGTCACCGGCGCCGAGTTCGCGGGCGCCTACCAGGCTCTCGGCTCGCAGGTCGTGCTCGTCTCCTCCCGCGACCGGGTGCTGCCCGGCGAGGACATGGACGCCGCCGAGCTGCTCGAGGGCGTCTTCCGTGCCCGCGGCATGACCGTCATGTCGCGCTCGCGCGCGGCGTCCGCGGTGCGCACCGAGGACGGCGTCGCCGTCACGCTCACCGACGGCCGCGTCGTCGAGGGCTCGCACGTGCTCATCGCCGTCGGCGGGGTGCCCTCCACCGCCGGGATCGGCCTCGAGGAGGCGGGCGTGCGCCTGGCGGCGAGCGGGCACGTCGAGGTGGACCGCGTGTCGCGCACCTCCGTGCCCGGCGTCTACGCCGCGGGCGACTGCACCGGCGTGCTGCCGCTCGCGTCCGTCGCGGCCATGCAGGGCCGCATCGCGATGTCGCACGCCCTCGGCGACGCCGTCGCGCCGCTCAAGCCGGGCCGCGTCGCCGCCAACATCTTCACCGCGCCGGAGATCGCCACGGTCGGCCTCAGCGAGTCGACGCTCCGCGAGCGGGGCTACCGCTACGTCACGACGACGCTGCCGCTGGCGCGCAACCCGCGCGCCAAGATGCTGGGCATGCGCGACGGCTTCGTGAAGCTCTTCGCCCACCCGGACGCCGGCGTCGTGCTCGGGGGCGTCGTCGTGGCCCCGCGTGCCAGCGAGCTGATCTTCCCGATCACCCTCGCCGTCGCGCACCGCCTCACCGTGGACGACGTCGCCGACTCCTTCACCGTCTACCCGTCGCTGTCCGGGTCGGTGGCCGAGGCCGCGCGCGTGCTGCACGGGCAGTCGGGGGAGGGCGCCGCCGTCTGACGGTCGCGCCTGGCCCCGCCGAGAGGCTGGTGGTCAGGGGCGGCCGTCGAGCCGCGCCCGCAGCGCGGGCCACGCCACGGCGAACGCGGGCAGCAGCGGGAGGGTCGCCACGTCGTCCACGGCGACCCACCGCACCTCGAGGCTCTCCGGGTCGGCCGCGCCGGGCGTCACGCGGGCACCCGGGGCGACGTCCGCGAGCACGGTGGTGTAGGCCCACGGGCCGTGGTCGAGCACGTGCGTGCCCAGCACGTGCACCGCGCGCGGCTCCACGGCCGCCTCCTCGAGGCTCTCGCGCAGAGCGCCGTCCACGGGCGTCTCGTCCGGGGCGAGCGCGCCGCCCGGGACGCCCCACGTGCCGCCCTGGTCCGACCAGACCGCGCGGTGCTGCAGCACGACGTCGGTCACCGGGCCCGGCGCGGTCGAGGACGGCGCGCGCCGCGCGAGCAGCAGCCCGGCCGCGCCGTACAGGCCCCAGTGCCGGTGGTCACCGCAGGCCACCCAACCGTCCCCGGGGTGCCGGTGGAGGGTCTCGCGCGGGGGAAATCGGCTGGGCACGCGGTCAGGCTACAGGCGACGATGGGACGGTGAGCGCGCACGGCACCGATGAGTTCCCCGACCCCGCACCGTCACCCACCACCATGGACGACCTGCCCGACGAGACACCCGACGAGATGCCCGGCTGGAAGCGCAACGTCGCGATCTTCCTCACCGGCCAGACGATCTCGCTGCTCGGGTCGATGCTCGTGCAGTTCGCCGTGATGTGGCACCTGACGATCGTCACGCAGTCGGGGTCCGTGCTCATGCTCAGCATCGTGTTCGGCATGCTGCCGCAGGCGTTCATGTCGATCTTCGGCGGTGTGTGGGCCGACCGGCACTCCCGCAAGCTGCTGATCATCGGCGCGGACAGCGCGATCGCGACGATCACGCTCGCGCTCGCGCTGCTGATGCTGTCCGGCGTCGACGACCTGTGGCTGATCTACGTGGCGCTCGCGGTCCGCTCCACGTTCGCCGGCATCCAGACGCCCGCCGTGAACGCGATGGTGCCGCAGATCGTGCCGGCGCCGCAGCTCATCCGCATCAACGGGATCAACCAGTCCATCCAGTCCGGGATGATGCTGCTCGCCCCCGTGGTGGCGGCCGCGATCTACGCGAGCTTCGACATCGTCGCGGTGTTCTTCGTGGACGTCGTCACCGCGGTGCTCGGCATCGGCATGCTGCTGCTGGTCACCGTGCCGCGCCTGGTCCGGCACGACGACGCCGCGCCCGAGGACGGGGCGCCGCAGAAGCCGAGCTACTTCGGGGACCTGGCCGCGGGTGTCCGCTACATCCGCGGCCACGGCACCGTGAAGTGGCTCATGACGATCTTCGCCACGACCATGGTGCTCATCGGCGCGCCGTCCTACCTCACGCCGCTCATGGTGACCCGGACGTTCGGCGAGGAGGTCTGGAAGCTCACCACGAACGAGGTGTTCTGGGCGGCCGGCATGCTCGCGGGCGGGCTCGCGATGGCGTTCCTCGGGACCCGCGTGACCAACCGTGTGGCGCTGATCGTCGGGAGCACCCTCGCGGCAGGGGTGTTCACCGCCGGGCTCGGCCTGTCCACGAACATGTGGGTCTTCTTCGTGCTGGGACTGCTGATCGGCGTCACGTTCACGCTGATGTCCGCCCCCAGCATGGCCATCCTGCAGGAGACGGTCGAGCCCGAGATGCAGGGCCGCGTCTTCGGCTTCGTCGGCATCGTCATGACCGTCGCCATGCCGCTGAGCATGGTCGTCTTCGGCCCGCTCGCCGACCGGTACTCGGTGCAGGTGCTGCTGGTCGTCGCCGGCGCGCTGCTCGTCGCCTTCGTCGCGGCCGTGCTGTCCGTCCCGTCCGCGCGGCGGTCGCTCGCCGCCATCGCACGACCGGCGACGGACGAACCCGCCGAGGTCGTACCGGATCCCGCGAGGTAGGACTACCTCGCGGGGACCCGTGCTACCTCGCGGGGACCCGTGCTACCTCGCGGGGACCCGTGCTACCTCGCCGAGGGGGTGCTCCCTCGGGTCAGTCGACGATCTCGCAGATGGCGGCTCCGGCGGTGACGCCGTCGCCGGGCGCGGCGGACAGCGAGCGCACGGTGCCGGCCTTGTGCGCCAGCAGCGGCTGCTCCATCTTCATGGCCTCGAGCACGACGACGAGGTCGCCCTCGGCCACCTGCGCGCCGTCCTCGACGGCGACCTTGACGATGGTGCCCTGCATCGGTGAGGCGAGGGTCGCGCCGCTCGCCGCGGAGGACGCGCGGCCGTTGCCGCGGCGGGCGGGACGGCGGGCGGCGCTCGCGCGGCGCGCGCGACCGGCGGCCACGCCCAGACCGGCGGGCAGCACGACCTCGAGGCGGCGGCCGCCGACCTCGACGACGACGCGCTCGGCCAGCTCCTCGGCCGGCTCCTCGGCGTCGGGCACCGGAGCCGCGGCGGCCGGGGCGAGCCTGCCCAGCTCGTCGGCGAAGTCCGTCTCGATCCAGCGGGTGTGCACGCGGAACGCCGATCCGTCGGTGGGGACGAAGTCCTCCGCCTCCATCACCGCGCGGTGGAACGGCACGACGGTGGGGATGCCCGCGACCTCGAGCTCGCGCAGCGCGCGGCGGGCGCGCTGCGCCGCCTGCTCGCGGGTGGCGCCCGTGACGATCAGCTTGGCGATCATCGAGTCGAAGGCGCCCGAGATCGTGTCGCCCTCGACGACGCCCGTGTCGACGCGCACGCCAGGGCCCGACGGCCAGCGCAGCGTGGAGACGGTGCCGGGGGAGGGCAGGAAGCCCGCGGCCGGGTCCTCGCCGTTGATGCGGAACTCGAAGGAGTGACCGCGCGGGGCGGTGCTGTCGTACCCGAGCGGCTCGCCCGCCGCGATGCGCAGCTGCTCGCGCACGAGGTCGATGCCGGTGATCTCCTCGGTGACCGGGTGCTCCACCTGGAGGCGGGTGTTGACCTCGAGGAACGACAGGGTGCCGTCCGTCCCGACGAGGAACTCGCAGGTCCCGGCGCCGACGTAGCCCGCCTCGGTGAGGATGGCCCGCGAGGCGCGGTCGAGCTCGGCCTCCTGCTCCGGGGTGAGGAACGGCGCGGGCGCCTCCTCGACCAGCTTCTGGTGGCGGCGCTGCAGCGAGCAGTCGCGGGTGGAGACCACCACGACGTTGCCGTGCGCGTCGGCGAGGCACTGCGTCTCGACGTGCCGGGGGCGGTCGAGGAAGCGCTCCACGAAGCACTCGCCGCGACCGAACGCCGCCACGGCCTCGCGCACCGCGGACTCGTACAGCTCGTCGATCTCGTCGGCGCTGCGGGCGACCTTGAGGCCGCGGCCGCCGCCGCCGAACGCCGCCTTGATCGCGATCGGCAGGCCGTGCTCCGCGGCGAAGGCGTGGACCTCGTCCGCGCCGTTCACGGGGTCGGACGTGCCCGGGACCAGCGGCGCGCCCGCGGCCTTCGCGATGTGCCGCGCGCTCACCTTGTCGCCGAGGGACTCGATCGCCGCGGGCGGCGGGCCGATCCACACCAGGCCGGCGTCGAGGACCGCCTGGGCGAACTGGGCGTTCTCCGACAGGAACCCGTAGCCGGGGTGCACCGCGTCCGCGCCCGAGCGGCGCGCGACGTCGAGCAGCTTCTCGACGTCGAGGTAGGTGTCGGCCGCGCGCTGGCCCTGCAGCGCGAACGCCTCGTCGGCGAGCCGCACGTGCAGCGCGTCACGGTCGGAGTCGGCGTAGACGGCGACGGAGGCGATCCCGGCGTCGGTGCAGGCACGGGCGATGCGGACGGCGATCTCGCCGCGGTTCGCGACGAGGACCTTGCTGATGGTGGGCACGGCTCACGGTAACGCGTGCGCCGCCGTCCTCCGGCACCTGCGGGACGCCCGCGCCGAAGTCTGTGCCGGGTACCAACGACGATCCGGGCCGTTTGGAGGGATCCCACATGGACCCGGGCGGTAGGTGGTGCCGGATGCTCCCGGAGTTGGTGGTTTCGACAGTGGATTCGACAGGCTCAGCGGGGGTCGCGGAGCGAGCGCCAGGGGACCTCCAGCTCGCCCAGCAGCTCGCGCAGCAGGGGCAGGCTCAGCCCGACGACGCCGTGGTGGTCGCCCTCGATCCGGTCCACGTACGGGCCGCCGAGGCCGTCGATCGTGAACGCGCCCGCCACGTGCAGGGGCTCGCCCGTCGCGACGTAGGCGTCGATCTCGTCGTCGTCGACGTCGGCGAAGTGCACGGTGGTGGACGACGAGGCGCCGAGCGTGCCGCCCGTGCCGCCGTCCTCGGGCGCGCGGAGGTCCACGAGCCAGTGGCCGGTGTGCAGCACGGCCGCGCGGCCGCGCATCGCGCGCCAGCGGCGGCGGGCGTCCGCGGCGTCGGCCGGCTTGCCCAGCACCTCGCCGTCCAGCTCGAGCATCGAGTCGCAGCCGAGCACGAGGGCGGACACCTCGTCGTCGTCGTCCTCCTCCAGGCGCGCGCTCACGTCCTCCGCCTTGGCCTGGGCCAGGACGAGGACGGCGTCCGCGGGCTCGAGGTCGCCGCCGAACCCTGCGCGCGCGGCGTCGAGCACGGCGGGCTCGTCGACGGCGGAGACGACGACCCGGGGCGTGACGCCGGCCGCGGCCAGCGTGGCCAGGCGGGCGGGGGACTGGGAGGCGAGGACGAGGCTCACGGAAGGCACGGGTCGCACCCTACCGATCGGACGGCGGCCGGACCGGCGACCGGACCGGCGACCGGACCGGCGACCGGACCGGCTCAGCCCGTGTGCAGCAGCAGGGACGACACCAGCAGGACGACCGGCGAGGCGACGGTCGTGACCAGGATCGTGTCGCGCGCCAGCAGCTCGCCGGTCCGGAAGCGCGCCGCGTAGTTGTACACGTTCTGCGCCACGGGCAGCGCGGCGAGGGTCACGGCCGAGGCGACCTGCGCGGCGTCCAGCCCGAACGCGTACCGCGCGAGGACGAACGCGACCGTCGGCATGACCGCGGCCTTGAGCACGGACGCCACCACGACGGCCGTCCGCCCGCCGGGCTGCTGGAACGGGCGCGACCCGTGCAGCGACATCCCGAACGCGAGCAGGATCATCGGCACCGCCGCGCCGCCGAGGATCTCCAGCGGCGCGAGCACGGGCGCCGGGACGTCCCACCCGGTCAGCGAGACGACGGCGCCCGCGAGCGACCCGAGGATGATCGGGTTGCGCACCGGCTGCGCGAGCACGAACCGCACCGACACCCGCCCGGACGTCTGGGCGTCCAGCACCAGCAGCGTCACGGGGGCGAGGATCAGCAGCTGCAGCAGGATCACCGGCACGACGACGGCCGGGTCGCCCAGCACGTACACGGCCACGGGGAGGCCGATGTTGTTGGCGTTCACATAGCCGGCCGAGACGGCGCCGATCGTCGCCTCCGCGGCGGGCCGGCGCAGCCACAGCAGGTTGGCGACGACGAAGAGCCCGGCGACCGCCACCGCGGAGAGCGCCTGCACCAGCAGGGGCGCCTGGAAGAGCTCGCCGACGTCGGCGTCCGCGATGACAGTGAACAGCAGCGCGGGGCTGGCGACGAAGAACCCGATGCGGTTGAGCGCGGTCCGGGCGTCGGGGCCGCCGAGGCGCAGGCGCGCCGCGACGTACCCGACGGCGATGACCACGCCGATGATCGCGAAGCCGGTGAGGATGCCTTCCATGCCGGTCGACCTGCGGGGCGGGGGCGCGCCGCGTCAGCGGGCGTCGCGCAGGGCGCCGGTCAGCACGTCGAGGCCCACCGAGCCGAGGCTCAGCGCCCGGGCGTGGAACGCCCGCAGGTCGAACTCCTCGCCGCGCGCCCGCGCCGCGGTCCGGGCGTCGTCGCGGGCCTGCTCCCACAGGCGCTGGCCCACCTTGTACGACGGTGCCTGGCCGGGCCAGCCCAGGTAGCGGTTGAGCTCGAACCGCACGAACGACTCGGGCATGTTGACGTTCGCCTGGAGGAACGGCCACGCCTTGTCCGCGTCCCACACGCCCCCGCCCCAGCGCTCGGGGGCGGGCTTGCCGAGGTGCACGCCGATGTCGAGCACCACGCGGGCGGCGCGCATCCGCTGCGCGTCGAGCATGCCGAACCGGTCGCCCGGGTCGTCGAGGTGGCCGAGGTCGGCCATGAGCCGCTCGGCGTACAGGGCCCAGCCCTCGCCGTGCCCGGAGACCCAGCACATGAGGCGGCGCCACGAGTTCAGGGTGTCGCGCGCGACGACGGCGGCCGCGCACTGCAGGTGGTGGCCGGGGACGCCCTCGTGGTAGACGGTCGTCTTCTCGCGCCAGGTGTTGAACTCCGTGACGTCGGCGGGCACGGACCACCACATGCGGCCCGGCCGCGAGAAGTCGTCGCTCGGGGGCGTGTAGTAGATGCCGCCGGTCTGGGTGGGGGCGATGCGGCACTCGATGGTGCGCACGGGGCCCTCGATGTCGAAGTGCGTGCCCGCGAGGTCCTCGATCGCGGCGTCGGCGGTCTCCTGCATCCAGCGGCGCAGCGCGTCCGTGCCGTGCAGCGTGCGGGCCGGGTCGGCGTCCAGAGCGGCGACCGCGTCCTCGACGCTCGCGCCCGGGCCCGCGATCTGCCGGGCCACGGCCTCCTGCTCGGCGACGATGCGGGCGAGCTCGTCGAGACCCCACTCGTACGTCTCGTCGAGGTCCACCTCGGCGCCGAGGAACTCGCGGGAGAAGCGCGCGTAGCGCTCGCGGCCCACGGCGTCGCGCTCCGGCGCCTGCGGCGCGAGGTCGCGCTCGAGGAACTCGGCGAGGCGGGCGTAGGCACCGCGCGCGGCCGTCGCGCCACGCTCCAGCTCGGCGCGCACGAGGCTGCACGCGGCCGACTCGTCGAGCACCGCGGCGGCGTCCTCGCCGCGCACGAGGCCCAGGAAGAAGGAGTCCTCGCCGGCGAGCTCGCGCGACTGGGACACGCCCTCGCGCACCTGCCGGATCGCGGCGACCTGGCCGCGCCGCGCCGCCTCGGTGAGCGACGCGACGTAGCCGTCGATCGCGTCGGGCACCGCGTTGAGCCGCGCGGCGACGTTCTCCCAGGCCTCGACCGAGCCGGTGGGCATGAGGTCGAAGACGTCGCGCAGCTGCTGCACCGGCGACTCGATGTTGTTGAGGCTCGCCAGCGGCTCGCCCGCGTCGTGCAGCTCGAGCGCCAGGCCCACGCGCTCGCGCATCGCGGCCAGGGTGACCTGGTCGACGGCGTCGAGCCGGCCGCCGTCGCGCTCGGCCGCGTCCAGCTCGCGCAGCACGGCGCGGTCGGACTCGGCCCGGGCCTCGTGCCCGGCGGGGGACAGATCGGTCATGCGGTGGTCGTGACCCGGCAGGCCGATCGCCGTGGCGAGCAGCGGGTCGAGCTCGGCGGACCGGGCGACGTACGCGTCGGCGACGGCGTCGACCGCGGATGGGGTGCGGGGCGGGAGGGGGGTGCTCGAGGTCACAGGACGCACCCTATCGACCCGGCCCGAGACGGCGCGCCGCCTTTCCACCCCGCCGGGTACGGTCTGTCCTCGTGCACGAGGACGTGAAGAACACCCCCGGCCCCCGGACCCGACCCCTGAACGTGGTGGTCGCCCCCGACTCGTTCAAGGGCAGCGCCACGGCGACGCAGGTGGCCGCGGCGCTCGCGGCCGGGGCCCGCGCCGCCCTGGGCGCCGACGCCGACGTGCTCGCCGTGCCGTTCGCCGACGGCGGCGAGGGCACCCTGGACGCGATCCTCGGGGCGTGGGGCGAGGACCCGCGCACCTGTGCCACGACCGACGCGCTGGGCCGGCCCACGACGGCGCGCTACGGCGTCTCGCCCGACGGCCGCACCCTCGCGGTCGAGGCGGCGGAGGCCTACGGGCTGCCGAAGGTGTCGGACGTCGCGCTGCGTCCGCTGGACGCGACCAGCCACGGCGTCGGCACCGTGGTGCTCGCCGCTCTCGACGCCGCGCCGGAGGCCGAGGAGGTCGTGCTGTTCGTCGGCGGCTCCGCCACGACCGACGGCGGCGCGGGCGTGCTCGAGGCGCTCGGCGCGGTGCTGCTCGACGCCGACGGCTCGGCGGTGGCGCCGGGCGGCGGCGGGCTGCGCTCGCTGGCGCGGATCGACCTGGACGGCCTCGACCCCCGCGCCCGCGCGCTGCGGTGGCGCATCGCGTGCGACGTCGACAACCCGCTGCTCGGGCCGCGCGGCGCGGCCGCCGTCTTCGGGCCGCAGAAGGGCGCGACGGCCGGCGACGTCGTGGTGCTCGACGACGGGCTCGCGCACCTCGCCGACGCGCTCGCCGCCGCGACCGGTCACGACGCCCGCGACCTGCCCGGCGCCGGAGCCTCCGGCGGGCTGCCGGTCGGCCTGTCCGCCGCGCTCGGGGCCGAGCTGGTGCCCGGCGGGGAGCTCGTCGCCGAGGCGGTGGGGCTGGCCGAGGCACTGGCGGGGGCCGACCTCGTGCTCACCGGGGAGGGCCGCCTCGACGAGCAGTCCCTGCACGGCAAGGTCGTGGACACCGTGGTGCGGCTCGTGGCCGGCCGGGCGGCGGTCGTCGTCGTGGCGGGCGGCGTGGAGCTCACGCCCGCGCAGGTCGCGGACGCCGGGATCGCGGCGGCGTTCTCCCTCGCACCGGGGCCGCGCACGCTCGCCGAGCTCTCCCGCGACGCCGTGGTCGAGCTGGAGCGCACGGCGGCGCACGCGTGCCGGCTGTTCGCGGCGGGCCGCGCCTCGCGCTGACGCGTCAGCGCTTGCGGGTGCGCCGACGCACGGCGTCGGCCCAGCCGCGGTGGTACCGCACCACGACGGTCTCGGTGCCCGGCGCCCACCAGACGGCGACGGGGTCGCCGTCGCGCGGCGGCGGGAGCTGCTCCACCTCGTCCCGGCGCACCAGGTGCGAGAAGGCGCGGTCGGCGGTGCCGTCGTCCGTCGGGTAGGACACGAGGCCGCTGAGCAGGAGGCCGGAGCTCGTGCGGCGCTCGTTCACCGAGACCGTCCCCGTGGCCGCCCGGGGGGCCGCGCCGAACGCCGCAGCGTCGCGCCCCTCGGCGGCCTGGCGCTGGTCGTCCCGGTAGCGGACCAGGGCGGCGACGGCGGTGATCATGAGGCCGGCGAGCATGGCCATGAACAGCCAGAGCTCGACCTCGCCGGACGGGTCCTCGATCGTGCGTCGCAGCACGTAGAGGGCCGCGGTCACGACCAGGGCGGGCGCCCACAGCCACCGCCGCAGCCAGCCCGGGCGCGGAGGAACGGGCAGCTCCGCCAGCGGGGCGTCGACGTCGTCGGGGCTCTCGACCTGCTGCCAGACGACGCTCACGAGTGCAGGCTCCAGCGCCACGCGTCGGCGTTGTGCCGTCCCCAGCGACCGCCGAAGCTCTTCGCCGTCACGCCCGCGCCGTTGCCGCGCACCGTGCGGGCGCGGTTGGTCCATTCCTCGACCGGCGTCTCGTCGTCCGGCAGTCCGCTCGCCGACGCGACCGCCGCGAGCCCGGCCACCAGGGCGGCGACCTCGACGTCGTCGGGCCGCCCGCGCACCACGCGCACCTCGTTGCTCATCGGGCACCTCCGAGCGGGTCGTCGCCGTCCTCGTCGTCCAGCTCGTCGTCCAGGTCGTCGTCGCCGAACTCGACGGCCGCCCCGCGCGACGTCGCCCACTCCGCGACCTCGTAGCCACCGTCGAACAGCCGCTGCGCGACGTCGCCGCCGGCCTCGTCCAGCAGCTCGACGACGCCGTCCAGGGTGCCGGGCGAGCCCGGCGCCGGGTCGGCCACGACGAAGCCGAGGTAGAACACCTCGGCCGGCACGGCGCCCTCCGGGGCGTCGTGCGCGTGCTCGGGCTCCTCGTCGTCGCCCTCCCACACCGAGCTCGTGAGGTCGGGGTGCATGCCGAGGCCGTCGTGCAGCGCGTCGAAGACGGCGGCGTTGAGCTGGCCCACCCGGTTCTCCAGCGCGAGCACCCGCGGGTCCTCGTCCGCCTCGGAGGCGCCGAACTCGGCGCGAACGCCGACCGCGGTCTGCACGTACTCGTGCAGGGCGGCGGCCAGCGCGTCGACGGCGTGGTGCATGGGCTCGGGGTCGACCGACCCCAGCGGGGCGGGTCCGTGCGTGGCGTCCTCGTGGCTCATCTGCTCATTCTTCCCGGTTTCGACGGTGCTCAACCACCGGCGGCGTCACAGGGGGATGTTGCCGTGCTTCTTGGGCGGCAGGCTCGCGCGCTTGGTGCGCAGCGCCCGCAGCGCGCGCACCACCTGGACCCGCGTCTCGGACGGCCGGATGACGGCGTCCACGTAGCCGCGCTCGGCCGCGTCCCACGGGTTGACGATCGCCTCGGTGTACTCGTCCGTGAGGCGCTGCCGCTCCGCCTCGACGTCGCCGCCGGACTCCGCGACCTCCTTGAGCGCCGAGCGCTGCAGGATGTTCACCGCCCCCGACGCGCCCATGACCGCGACCTGCGCCGTCGGCCAGGCGAGGTTGACGTCCGCCCCGAGCTGCTTGGAGCCCATGACGATGTACGCGCCGCCGTAGGCCTTGCGCGTGATGACGGTGACCAGCGGCACGGTGGCCTCGGCGTACGCGTAGATGAGCTTGGCGCCGCGGCGGATGATGCCCTGGTGCTCCTGGCCGACGCCGGGCAGGAAGCCGGGCACGTCGACGAACGTCAGCACGGGCAGGTTGAACGCGTCGCACGTGCGCACGAACCGGGCCGCCTTCTCCGCGGCGTCGATGTCGAGCGTGCCCGCCATGGACAGCGGCTGGTTGGCGATGATGCCCACCGACTGCCCCTCCACGTGGCCGAAGCCGATCAGCACGTTCTGCGCGAACAGCGGCTGCACCTCGAGGAACGACTCCGGGTCGAGGACGGCCTCCACGACGGCCCGCATGTCGTAGGGCTGGTTGTCGCTGTCGGGGACGAGGACGTCGAGCGCCTCGTCGTCCTCGGTGACCTCCAGAGGCGTCTCGTCCTCGGGCGGGAACGACGGCGCGTCGCCCAGGTTGTTCTGCGGCAGGTAGCCCACGAGGTGGCGCACGTAGTCGATCGCGTCGTCCTCGTCCGCGCCCAGGTAGTGCGCCACGCCGGACTTGGCGTTGTGGGTGCGGGCGCCCCCCAGGGTCTCGAAGTCGACGTCCTCGCCCGTCACCGTGCGGATCACGTCCGGGCCGGTGATGAACATGTTGGACGTGCCGTCCGCCATGACGATGAAGTCGGTCAGGGCGGGGGAGTAGACGGCGCCGCCCGCGCTGGGGCCGAGGATGAGCGAGATCTGCGGGATCACGCCGGAGGCCGCGACGTTGCGCCGGAACATCTCGGCGAACTGCGTGAGCGCGGCCACGCCCTCCTGGATGCGCGCGCCGCCGCCGTCCGAGATGCCGATGATCGGCACGCCGGTGCGCAGCGCGAGGTCCTGCACCTTGGCGATCTTCTCGCCGTGCACCTCGCCCAGCGAGCCGCCGAAGACCGTGAAGTCCTGGCTGAACACGCACACCTGGCGCCCGTCGATCGTGCCGTGGCCCGTCACGACGCCGTCGCCCGCCACGCGCCGCTTGTCGAGGCCGAAGTTGCGGCTGCGGTGCACGGCGAGGGCGTCGAGCTCGACGAAGCTGCCCTCGTCCAGCAGCGCCTCGATGCGCTCGCGGGCCGTCTTCTTGCCGCGCGGGTGCTGCCTGGCCTTCGCCTTCTCCTCGGCGTCGGTCACGGCCTGGGACCGGCGGCGCTCCAGGTCGGCGAGCTTGGCGGCGGTGCCGGAGAGGGCGGGCGGCTCGATGTCGGTCGTGGGGCCGGTCGAGGGGGTGGCATCGTTCACCCGACCGACCCTAGTTGGTGGGTTGCCACGCATCGATGCGCGACAGGCTGCGGCCCGCCCGGATTCTTTGGAGGGACCCCACAAAGGGTCGGTGGCCGGCCGATGGGGCACGATCGGACCGTGACCAGTGCTCCTCGCCGTGACCCCCTCGACGTCCCCGCGCTGCGCCGCGCCCTGCTCGCGCCGGCGGGCCCCCTCGCCCGCCTCGACGTCGTCGAGGTCTCCGGGTCCACGAACGCCGACCTCGTCGCGGCCGTGCGGCGGGCGCCGGGGGAGTGGCCGGCGCCCGCGGCCCTCGTCGCCGAGCACCAGGTCGCCGGGCGGGGCCGCGCGGGGCGCGCCTGGGAGACGCCGGCACGCGCCGCGCTCACCGTCTCGGTGCTGCTGCGTCCGCGGCTCGGTCCCGCCCGGCTGGGCTGGCTGCCCCTGCTCGCCGGGCTCGCGGTCGCCCGGGCCGTCGACGCCGCCGGGGTGCCCGGCGCCGCGGTGAAGTGGCCCAACGACGTGCTGCTGCCGGCCGCTGACGACGTAGCCGGGCTGGGGCCGTTCCGCAAGGTCGCGGGGGTGCTCGCGGAGGTGGTGCCGGCCGTCGGGGTCCCGGGCGTCGTCGTCGGCGTCGGGCTGAACGTCGACCAGGCCGCGGCCGAGCTGCCCGTGCCGACCGCGACGTCGCTGGCGCTCGCGGGGGCGCGGGTCTCCCGCGAGGCACTGCTCGAGGCGCTCGTGCGGGGGCTGGTCGAGGCCGTCGGCGCGCTGGAGGACGCCGGGGGCGACGCGGGCGCGGCGGGCCTCGCGGCGGCGTACGCGGCGCGGTCGGCCACGCTCGGTCACCCGGTGCGCGCCGAGCTGGCCGGTGGCACCGACGTCGTCGAGGGCGAGGCGCTGCGGGTCGACGCGGACGGCAGCCTCGTGCTCGCGACGGGCGCGGGCGAGCGGGCCGTCACCGCCGGCGACGTGCACCACGTGCGCCGCTCCCAGCCGGGGCACAGCCCGCGCTGACTACAGTGGGGGCGTGACGAGCGACACCACGACGGGACCCGGCCTGCCGACGGACGACGACGCCCGGCGGGCGGGGGACACCGCGGCGCGGCTGGACGAGGCGATCCTCGGTGGTCCCCGCCGGTACACGCTGTCGGACCTCGTGGAGGGCACCGGTCTGTCGCGGGAGTTCATCGAGAACTACTGGCGCTGGCTGGGGCTGCCGGTCACCCACCCCACCGAGGTGGGGTTCACCGACGCGGACATGCGGGCGCTGCGCGAGATCGGCGAGCTCGTGGACACGGAGCGGCTGGACGAGCAGGCCCAGATGACGCTCATCCGCTCCCTCGGGCACACCACCGACCGGCTGGCGCTGTGGCAGGTGGAGGCGTTCGTGGAGCACCTCAGCCGCCGCGACGGCCTCGACGACGTGAGCGCGCGGCTCGCCGCCATCGACCGCATGCCGGACCTCACCTCGCAGCTCTCCCGTCAGCTCGAGCACGCCTGGCGACGCCAGCTCGCCGCGCTCACGGGGCGGCTGGCCACCGAGTTCGGGGGCGCGCGGCGCGGCACGCAGGAGGCCCACGGCGACGAGCTGCCGCTGCCGCGCGCCGTCGGGTTCGCGGACATCGTGTCGTTCACCAAGCGCACCGCGGGCCTCGGGTCGCAGGAGCTGTCGGAGTTCGTGCAGCTCTTCGAGTCCCGGGCCCGCGACGTCATCACCGAGGCCGGCGGACGCGTGGTCAAGACCATCGGCGACGCGGTGCTGTTCGTGGCCGACGACGTGACGACCGGCGCCGAGGTGGCGCTCGGCCTGGCGGCCCCGCACGCGACCGAGCCCGAGATCCCCGTGCGCGTCGGGTTCGTGTGGGGGCGGGTGCTGTCCCGGTTCGGCGACGTGTTCGGCTCCGACGTCAACCTGGCCTCCCGCATCACGGAGCTCGCGGAGCCGGCCACCGTGCTGGTGGACCCGCACACCGCGTCGCTGCTCGCGTCGTCGTCCCGCTACGCCCTGACGGCGCAGCCGCCGCAGGAGGTGCAGGGCATCGGCGAGATCACGCCGGTGCGGCTGCAGCGCGCCTACACCGGGGCCTGACGGCCGCGCGGCGGCAGACCGCCGTCAGGAGGCGTCCGAGCGCACCACGCGGAGGGTGCGGTCGCCGACGGCCAGGTCGTCCAGCGCCCGCTCGGTCGCCGCGTCCGCCGGGAGCAGCAACTCGATCCGCAGGTGCTCGCCGCCGCCGGGGACCAGCACCTGCGGCACCACGCGCAGGGCGCCGGCCTGCGCGTGGGTCAGCCGCAGCACGGCGTCCCGTCCCCGGTCGGCGACCGGGCGGGCCCAGCGCTCGGTGAACGCGGCTCCCGCCAGCACCGTGAGAGCGTCCACCAGCTCGCCCAGGATCGGGTCGGACGGGACCGACTCGCGCTGCAGGTCGGCCACCACGCGGTCCGCGACGGCGTCCCAGTCGGGGAAGAGGTCGTGGGCCCGCGGGTCGGTGAGGACGACGGGCGCCAGCCGCGGCTCCCCGTCGTCGAACAGGCCGGCGGGCGCGAGGAGCGCCCGGTAGGCGGGGGTGCACGCGAGCACGGTGCCGAACCGGTCGAGCAGGACGGCAGGGGCCGGGGCGAGCCGGTCGAGCACGGCGCGGGTGGTGGCCGGGACGTCGTCGTCCGGCGCGGTCGCCAGGCAGACGCCCGACCCCTGGACGTCCTTGGCGGCGAGCAGCAGCACGCGCCGTTCGTCGTGGCCGAGCCGGAGCGCGTCGGCGAGCGCGCCCATCACGGCGGGTGACGGGTGCCGGTCACGCCCCTGCTCCAGGCGGGTGAGGTACTCCACGCTCACGCCGGCGAGCACCGCCAGCTCCGCTCGCCGCAGGCCCGGGGTGCGGCGGCGCCCGCCCTCGGGCATCCCGACGTCCCGCGGGCGCACGTCTTCGCGGTACGCGCGCAGCAACGAGCCGAGGTCGCGGTCGGTCATGCGGCCAGGGTAGGCGCGCCGCGGCGTCGGAGAGTGGCCCTGGCGCGGCCAGCATGGCGGCGGCCTCCATGTGCCGTGCCGGCCGCGCGACGGTGGACGGCGTCGGCACCGACCGGTGGCCGACGCACATCCGTCGCGAGGAGAGCAGCATGGACCTGGGACTGCAGGGGCGCACCGTCGTCGTCACGGGGGCGTCCGGGGGGATCGGGCGGCACGTCGCCGCCCTGTTCGGCGCGGAGGGCGCCGACGTCGTCGTCACGTACCGCGAGTCGAAGGACGACGCCGCGCGGGTCGCGGAGGAGATCGGTGGACGCGCGCTCGTCGTCCGCTACGACCAGACCGAGGACGGCGCGGCCGAGGGGCTGCGCGACGCCGCCCTCGCGTGGACCGGCCGCGTCGACGTGCTGATCAACAACGCGGTGAGCTGGAGCCCGCCGGGGGCGGACGGTCCGCGTGACTTCGAGGACGTGCCCGACGACGCCTGGCTGGAGCCCGTGCGCGCGAACGTCGAGGGGGCCGTGCGGCTGACCCGCGCGGTCGCGCCGACGATGCGCGCGCAGCGGTGGGGACGCCTCGTGCACCTGTCGTCCATCCTGGTGCGCGACGGCGACGAGGGCACGACGTACTACGCCACGGCCAAGGCGGCGCTGCACGGGTTCAGCCGGTCGGTCGCGTTCGCGCTCGGGCGCGAGGGCGACATCCTGTCGAACGTGGTGCTGCCCGGCCTCACCCGGACGGTGCGCAACGCGGGGATCGTCGAGGCGTTCGGCGAGGCCTCGGCGGCGCGCGCCCCGCTCGGCCGGCTGCTCGACGCCCGCGAGGTGGCGAACGCCGTCGCCTACCTGGGTTCCGCGGCGAACACCGGCATCACCGGGCAGGAGGTCGCGGTGACCGGCGGCGCCTGACCGCGCTCACGACCGACCCGTCGCGACGACGTCCGGGTCCCGCGGGTCGGGGTCGACGTCGATGAGCGAGGGCCGGTTGTTCTGCACCGACCCGACGGCGTCGCCCACCGGGCGGGTGGCCATGCCGACCTGCGGTCCCGTGACGATGCCCATCGCCTGCTCGGCCCCGACGGCGGGGTCGAGCCAGGCGTCCCACGACGCGCGCGGCAGCACCACGGGCATGCGGTCGTGGATGCGCTCCAGGTCCTGCGACGCCGCCGTGGTGATCACGGTCGCGGAGACGAGCCAGCGGTCGGGGTCGTCGTCCGCCTTCGTCCGGTCCCGCCAGAACTCGTACAGGCCGGCGAGCGCCGCGACGCCGCCGTCGTCCGGGTGGATCCAGTAGGGCTGCTTCGGCACCTTGCCCTTCGACCCGCCCTTCGACCCGCCCTTCGACCCGCCACGCTCGGGGGCGCCGGGCGGCAGCTCGAGCTTGCGCCACTCGTAGTAGCCGTCGGCCGGCAGCAGGCAGCGCCGGACGCCGAGCGGCTTCGCGAACGCCGACTTGTCGAGGAGGGTCTCGGTGCGCGCGTTGATCATGCGCGCGCCGATCGACGGGTCCTTGGCCCACGACGGCACGAGACCCCAGCGCGCCAGCCGCAGCGAGCGCGTGATCTCCCCGGTCTGTCCGCCCTCGAGCCGCTGCGGGCGCTCGACGACGATGCGCACGGCATCGGTGGGGGCGACGTTCCACGACGGGGGCAGGAGGCGCGCGTCCTCCGCGATCTCGGCGACGGCGAGGTCGTCGGCGATGTCCTGGGCGTCGCGGAAGGACGCGTAGCGGCCGCACATGGGTCCATCGTGACGCATCCCACCGACACCCGTGCGGGTGGCCGCGGGATTCTCCCTGGGCTCGGTCGTAACGATTCGATAGGATCGGGGTCATGCCCTCCGACTCCGCGAGACTTCCGCGCGCCCGCTCTCCGTACCGTTGGGTCATCATGCTCGGGGCGCTCGCAGCGCTGCCGGCGTTCACCGTCGACATGTACCTGCCGTCGCTGCCCGAGGTGGCGGCCGACCTGGGCTCCTCGGCGTCGTTCGCGCAGCTGTCCGTCTCCGTGATGCTCATCGGCGGCGCCCTGGGGCAGCTCACCATCGGGCCGCTGTCGGACCGCTTCGGGCGGCGGGCGCCCCTCATGTGGGGCCTGGCGCTGCACGTGGTCACGTCGGTCCTGTGCGCGTTCGCGCCCAACATGACGATCCTCGTGGGCCTGCGCCTGATGCAGGGCTTCTTCAACGCCGCCTGCGGCGTCGCGGCGATGGCGGTCGTGCGCGACCGGTTCGTCGGTGCCGAGGCTGCGCGCATCCTGTCCCGGCTGATGCTCGTCATCGGCGTCGCGCCGATGCTGGCGCCGACCTTCGGTTCGGCGGTCGCGGCCGCGGCGGGCTGGCGCTGGGTGTTCGGCTTCCTCGCGCTCGCGGGCGTGGCGATGGGTCTGGTCGTGTGGCGGTTCATGCCGGAGACGCTCCCGGCCGGGCGCCGGCAGGCCGGCGGCGCGCGCGGCGTCTTCGCGGGCTACCGCACCCTCGTCAAGGACCGGCAGTTCATGGCGCTCGCCGTCATCCCCGGGCTCGGGCAGGCCGTGCTGATGAGCTACGTGGTCGGCTCGCCGTTCATCTTCCAGGAGGGCTACGGGCTGAGCCACGGGCAGTTCTCCGTGCTGTTCGCCGTCAACGGCCTGGGCCTGGTGCTGTCCGCGCAGGTGAACGCCGCCCTGGTGCGGCGCGTGGCGCCCATCCGGCTGCTGCGGGCTGCGCTCGCGATCCAGGGCGTCGTCGGGGTCGGGCTGCTGGTCGTGGCGCTCACCGGGGCGGGCGGGCTGATCGGGCTCCTCGCGATGCTCTGGCTCGTGCTCGCGTTCCAGGGCCTCATCCCCGCCAACGCGTCGGCCATCGCCCTGTCCCGGCACGGCGAGCGCGCGGGCACCGCGGCCGCCGTCATCGGCGCCGTCCAGTCCGGCGTCGCGGGCCTCGTCTCCCCGCTGGTGGGCGTGCTCGGCGGCGACGCCGTCGCGATGTCCTGGGTGATGCTCGCCGCGCTGGCCTGCGCGCTCGCCGTCCTCGCGTTCGCGACGCCGGCCTACCGCAAGGACGGCTGGGTCAAGCTGGCGTGATCGCTCGACGGCCCGACGTCGGACGAGCTCAGGCGAAGCCGAACACCGGCCCGAACGCGACCACCACGAACGCCGCCCACACCGCGTAGACGGGCAGGAAGCGCGTCTGCCACCGGACCAGCGCGCCGAACGGCTGCCGCTCGCGCAGGAAGCCGAGCAGGAGCAGCCCGGACCGGGCCAGGTGCACCAGCAGCAGCAGGTTGAGCCCCAGCGCGGCCACCTTGTTGGGGCTGAAGCCGAACTCGGCGATGCGGGTGAGCATCGCCGTGAGCGCGACGGCGTCCACGGCGAGCGCCGCACCGACGAGCACGAGCTGGAGCCCGTCGAACCAGCCCGGCCGGGCGAGCGAGTCGCGTGCCGACACCGAGTACAGCAGCAGGCAGAGCACGAGCACGAGGATCGCGTCCATGAGGATGAGCAGCTCGCGCTCGACGTCCGCGAGCCCGCCGGCGCCGAGGAGCACGACCAGCGTCACGAGCAGCATCACGGTCGTCAGCGGCGTGAAGACGCGCGTGAGGACGGGGGCGATGTTCTCCACCACGTCCTGCTTGGCCTCGACGAGCCACGCCCCGACGACGACGGCGCCCGGCACCGCGAACGGCATGATCCAGTCCTCCATCGCGGGCTCGATGTCCACGCCGACGAGGCTCTGCGTCGCGGCCGTGAGTCCCAGCAGGACCCCGCCTCCGATCGCGAGGAGCGTGACGTACACGACGAGCTCGCCGGTGAAGCGCGCGAAGTCCATCCGCGGGTCCTGGTCCCGCCACCGGCCGCCCACGTAGACCACGCCGACCAGCGCCCACAGCACGACGGGGGCGTGCAGGGCGGCGAGCACGACCGTCGAGCCCGTGTCGACGTACGGGTAGACGTTGAGCACGACGGCGAGCAGCGCGTACGGGACCAGCAGCGCGGCGACCACACGCCACGCGACGCGGCGCTTCCACACGAAGTAGGCGGCCAGGAACGGCGCCGTCATCAGGGGGACGTTGCGCAGCAGCGCCGAGTCCGTGTCGAACACGGCGAGCGCGACCTTGAGGGCGATGCCCGCGCCGACGGCGAGCGCGAGGACGACGGCGAGCTCGCGCCAGGCCGGGCCGGACGCCTGCGCGGGGTCGTCGTCCGGGACGAGGACGAGCTGCTTCCACAGCCGTTCCGAGTGCTCGCGCGCGAACTCGTGCGAGACGGCGTCGAGGTTGCCCATGCGGCGCACCGCGACGAGGAAGGCTTCGTCGTCGTCGAGACCCGTCGCGGTGAGGTCGTCGACCCGGCCGCGCAGGTGGTCCTCCATCTCGTCCACGTCGGCGGGCGCGATGGCGCGGTGGCGCTGCACGTACGACCGCCACTGGTCGATCTGCGCCTCGAGGCGCTCGTGCTCGCCCATCATGCCCAGCCGTCCGCGACGGCCGGCCGGGCCGGGGCCTGGGCCGCCTGCTGCGCGGACCGCCAGACCTGGTGCAGCACGTCCGCGACGACGGACCACTGCTCCTGGCGCTCGGCGAGCGCGTCGCGCCCTGCCGGGGTGAGCGCGTAGTGCTTGCGGCGCCGGCCGGCCTCGGAGGTGCCCCAGGTCGCGACGACCAGGCCCAGGCGCTCGAGCCGGTGCAGGAGGGGGTAGAGCATCCCGTCGGTCCACTGCATCCGGCCGCCCGAGAGCTCCGTGACCCGCTTGAGGATGGCGTACCCGTACGACTCGCCCTCCGCGAGGATGCCGAGCACCAGCGGGGTGGCGGACGCCGCCACCAGGTCCTTGTCGAAGCGCACCTCGGGCTCCTATGTCTAGATCTGCTAGGGGTGTTGAACCTAGCAGATCTAGGCATTGCTCGGGAGGGGGCGACCGGGTGGTCCGGCGCCGGGCTCCTCAGGCGCCACGGGATCGTCGCCCGGCGTTCATCCAGGGTTCGTCCAGCCGTCGCGGAGCGCCGGTGGGATCAAGCCATGACTCGCTCTCCGAACCAGGCTCGCGCCCTGCGCCTCGTCGCGGCCGGCGCCGCCGCGGCGGTCGCGCTCATCACCGCGGGCGGCACCGCCGCCCTCGCGGACGGGCGCCCCGGCGACCACGGCGCGCATCACGCGGCGCCCGGCCACGGGCGACCGGGCGCCGTCACGACCCACCTCGTCCCGACGCTCGAGGGCCGCGCGACGCTGTCCGCGGACTTCCTCGCCGAGGGCCCGCCGTCCGGCGCCCAGGCCTCGGCCGCCAACGGCCGGCAGGGCCCCTGGGACGGTCAGGTGATCCCCGGCTTCTCGGCGATGGTCGACAACGGCGACGGCACGTTCTGGGCGCAGCCGGACAACGGCTTCGGCAGCCAGGGCAACTCCGCGGACTTCCTGCTGCGCAGCTACCTCGTGAAGCCCGACTGGGACACGGGGCGCACGGGCTCCGGCTCGGGCGAGATCGAGGTGCTCGACCACGTCTCCTACAACGACGAGAACGAGGTGCTGGACTTCGGCATCGTTCACGGGGACACGGACGAGCGGCTGCTGACCGGCGCCGACTTCGACGTCGAGTCCGTGGTGCGGGCCGACGACGGCACGCTGTGGGTGGGCGAGGAGTTCGGCCCGTTCCTGCTGCACTTCGACGCCGACGGGACGCTGCTCGAGAAGCCCTACCCGCTGCCGGGCGGGCTGCGGTCGCCGCAGAACCCGTACCTGGCCGACGGCGAGGAGCCCACCGTGCGTGCCAGCCGCGGCTTCGAGGCGATGGCGGGCGTGCGCGGCGGGCGCTACCTGTACCCCGTGCTCGAGGGCGCCCTGGTCGGTGACGCCGACCAGCGCCGCCGCGTGATCCACGAGTTCGACACCCGGCGCGGGGAGTACACCGGCCGCACCTGGGACTACCAGGCCGACCAGGAGGCGAACGTGCTCGGCGACGCCTTCGCCGTGGGCAAGGACTCGTTCTGGCTGGTGGAGCGCGACGACTTCGAGGGGCCCGCGTCGGTCACCAAGCGCGTCTACGAGATCGACCTGAGCAGGACGGACCGCGACGGGTTCGTCCGCAAGGAGCTGGTCCTCGACGCGCTGCGCGTCGAGAACCCGCGCGGGATCGACGCGGGGGAGGGCTACGGCCTCGGCGAGACGTACGCCCTGCCCGTGCAGTCCTTCGAGACGGTGCTGCGCCTGCGCGACGGCCGCGTCCTCATCGGCAACGACAACAACTACCCGGGCAACTCCGCCCGCCACCCGGGCACGCCCGACGACACCGAGATGGTCGTGATCGACCTCGAGAAGCAGCGCACCCGCGACGACGGCGTGACCGTCATCGGGCACCGCGGCGCGTCCGGCGACCGGCCCGAGCACACGCTCGCCGCCTACGAGCAGGCGATCCTGCAGTGCGCGGACGTCATCGAGCCGGACGTCGTGCCGACCAAGGACGGCGTGCTCGTCGCCCGGCACGAGAACGAGATCGGCGGCACCACCGACGTCGCCGAGCACCCGGAGTTCGCCGACCGTCGCACCACGAGGACGATCGACGGGACGGCGGTCACGGGCTGGTTCACCGAGGACTTCACGCTCGCCGAGCTGCGGACGCTGCGTGCCACGGAGCGGCTGCCCGAGCTGCGCCCGGGCAACACGGCCTTCGACGGGCTGTACCAGGTGCCCACCCTCGACGAGGTGCTCGACCTCGCCCGGCACTCGGAGACCTGCGACGGCGAGCCGGTCGGCGTGGCGCCGGAGACCAAGCACCCCACGTACTTCGCGTCGATCGGCCTGCCGCTGACGGACCCGCTCGTGGCGGAGCTCGCCGCGAACGGCCTCGACTCGCGGCGCGCCCCCGTCGTCGTGCAGTCCTTCGAGACCACCAACCTGCGCGAGCTCGACCGGCGGACCGACGTGCGCCTCGCGCTCAACGTCTCCGCCGCCGGCGCGCCGTACGACCTGGTGGCGGCCGGCGACCCGCGCACCTACGCCGACCTCGTCACCCCGCGCGGCCTGCGCGACCTCGCCCGGTACGCCGACATCGTGAGCCTGGAGAAGAACGTCGTCGTGCCGCGCGCCGCCGACGGGACGCTCGGCCGGCCGACCTCGGTCGTCCGCGACGCGCACCGCGCGGGGCTGGAGGCCTACTCATGGACGTTCCGCGCCGAGAACCAGTTCCTGCCGGCGGAGCACCGCTCGTCCGCGGACCCCGCCGCGCACGGCGACCTGGCGGCCGAGCTCGACACGTTCCTCGACACCGGCCTGGACGGCATCTTCTCGGACCAGCCGGGCCTCGCGGTCGACGCCGTCGCAGCCCGGCGATGACCGGTCGCGCGGGGGGGTGAACCTGTGGTTGCACGGGGCACCCCTCGCGCGAACGCGCTGCTCAGGCCCTAGGATCGCGCTTGTGCGGACCCTGCCACGGCACGCGTCAAGCCTCGCCTCGCACCGGGTCGTCCGCACGATCGCCCTCGTCGTCACCGCGGTGGTGGCGTTCGTGGCGGCGACCGCGGTCGCGTCGTTCGTCGACCTGCGCTCCCAGATCGGCGTCTCCGACGTCGACGACCTCCTCGCCGGCGACGACCGGCCGCCGGAGGTGCCGGTCGAGCAGGACCCCAGCGACCCCTTCGCGGGCAAGGACCTCAACATCCTGGTGATGGGGACGGACTTCCGCGACGAGGCCAACGCGGAGATCGCCGGGGCGGGCGACGAGTTCCACTCCGACACCACCCTGCTGGTCCACATCTCCGGCGACCGCAGCCGGATCGAGGCCGTCTCCATCCCGCGCGACTCCCTCGTGGACATCCCGTCCTGCAAGCTGCCCGGCGGCGGTGAGACCGCGCCGCAGTCGAACGCCATGTTCAACACGGCCTTCGCGCTCGGCGGGGGGCCCGAGAAGGACGTCACGGGTGCCGCGGCCTGCACGATCCGGACCGTCGAGAAGCTCACCGGGGTGCGGATCGCCGACCACATGGTGGTGCAGATGGCCGGCGTGATCGGCGTCGTCGACGCGATCGGCGGCGTCACGATGTGCCTGCCCGAGCCGGTGAAGGGCCAGCGCGTGGACCTCGACCTGCCGGAGGGGAAGCAGAAGCTCGACGGGTACACGGCCATCAACTTCCTGCGCGCCCGCAAGGGCGAGGGCATGGGCCTGGAGATCGGCAGCGACCTCAAGCGCATCGAGCGGCAGCAGGCGTTCTTCGACGCCGCGATGCGCGAGATCCTGTCGCAGAACGTCATCACCGACTCGCCACGCCTGTACCGGATGGTGCGCGAGGTCCTCGGCTCCATCTCCACGGATCCGGAGCTCGCCAGCCCGACGGCGCTCGCGGGTCTGGCGTGGAGCATCCGCGACCTCGACCCGTCGCGGATCGTGTTCACCTCGGTGCCGGTCGTCGACTCGGTGAGCCAGCCCGGCCGGGTCGAGTGGACGTCCGAGGCCGACGCGATCTGGGAGCGGATCCGCGCCGACGAGGCTCCGCCCGGCACCCCCGAGCCGGACCGCGACGCCGGCGCGACCCCGTCCGGCGCGACCGCCGTCGACGACGACGTCGCGTCCCCGGACGCCGGTGGCGACACGGGTGACGACAAGGACGGCGAGGGCGCGTCGCCCGACCCGTCGCCCAGCCCGTCCGTGCTGCCGGGCGTCTGCGCCTGATCGCCGCCGCGCCCGGAGGTCACTGCTGGGGCAGGGCGCGGCGTGCCTCGAGCCGCAGGGCCTCGGCGACCCGGTCGAGGACCGTCGAGCGCAGCTTCCACTGCTGCAGGTAGACCGGGACGTCGACGACGGCGTCGTCCTGCAGCAGCACGACCTGGCTGCCGGCGTCGCCCGGACCGCCGTCGAGCATGCCGAAGCGCGCCCCCGGGCCGGGGAGCGGGCCCCACATGCCCCACCCCAGGCCGCGGCGGATGCCGTCCACGTACTCGGGGGTGCTCGGCACGTGGTGCCGCGGCGGGTCGGGGACGGCGGCGCCCGCCGCGGCGGCGCGCTCGCGCAGCCAGGCGTCCTGGAGGTCGTCGGCCCGGTTGAACACGAGCATCGGGGCGCGGCCCAGCGCCTCGACCGTGGGGCCGTCCGGGAACCAGCGGTCGACCACCGCCCGGGTGGCGGCCGGGCGGTAGCGCGTGATGCCGAGGAACGTCGTGGTGCAGCCCTGCACCGGGTCGCGTTGCGACGTGATCGCGGCCATCACGACGCCGGCCGGCAGCAGGTCGACCGTGCGGTCCTGGTCGTCGCGGTGCAGGTCGAAGCACACGCCCTCGACGCGGGCGAGCGCCGGCATCACCCAGGTCGCGAGGGAGTCCGCGTTGACGGCGACCGGCACCGTGACCGGGCGGGGAGGGCTGCCGGTGCCGTCGTCGTCGGCGTCCCGGGGGCCGAGCTCGCGGCTCGCCTCCGCGCCGAGCAGCTCGACCTGGCGCGCCAGGCGCAGCAGGGTGCGCCCCGGCTCGGTGGCTGCGACCGGGCGGGTGCGGCGCACCAGCACCGAGCCGGCGGCGTTCTCCAGCGCGCGGACGCGCTGGCTGACCGCCGACGGCGTGACGTGCAGCGCGCGGGCAGCGGCCTCGAACGAACCCTCGGTGACGACGGCGCCGAGCGCCTCGAGCTGGCGGGGGTCCCATCGCATGCGCCGAGCCTAGATGAAGGAACGCTTCGCCAGATGAAGAAACCGTAGATGGACTTCATGACATTGCCGACCTAGCGTCGAGGGGTGCTCACCCTCCTCGCCGGCCTCGGCCTCGGCCTGTCCCTCATCGTCGCCATCGGCGCCCAGAACGCCTTCGTGCTGCGCCAGGGCGTGCGCCGCGAGCACGTGGGCCTCGTCGTCGCCGTGTGCGCGGCGTCCGACGTCGTGCTGTATCTCGCCGGGACGGCCGGGCTCGGCGCGCTGGTCGTGAGCCACCCCGCCGTCGTGGAGGTGGCGCGGTGGGCGGGCGCCGTCGTCGTGCTCGGGTACGGCGCGCTGGCCGCGCGCCGGGCGTGGCGCGGTGACGAGACCGGGCTGGCCGCCGCGTCGGACGGCGCGGTGCCCGACGCCGGACGGCGCGCGCGGCCGGTGCTGCTCACGGCGCTCGCGCTCACCTGGCTGAACCCGCACGTGTACCTCGACACGGTCGTGCTGCAGGGCTCGCTGGCCGCGTCGTACGGCGACGGGCGCTGGCTCTTCACCGCCGGCGCGATCGTCTCCAGCATCCTGTGGTTCGTCGGCCTCGGCTACGGCGCGCGGCTGCTCGCGCCCGTGCTCGAGCGGCCCGGTGCCTGGCGCGTTGTCGACGGCGTCGTCGCCGCGATCATGCTGGTCGTCGCCGTGAGCCTGGTGCTGCCGGCGCTCATGCCGTAGATCCCGTCAGTTCGGCAGCTCCTGCATCTGTTCGGCATGGCCTCGTGCCGAACAGATCGACGCGGTGCCGAACAGATCGGGGCCGACGTGGTGGGGTCAGCGCGTCAGACGGTGCAGACGGTCGACCGCGTCGCGCAGCACGTCCTCGCGCTTGACGAACGTGAAGCGCACGCGAGAGGCGAGCGCCTCGGCCGTCGTCGAACCGGCGCGGCAGAAGGCGGAGACGGGGACGCCGACGACGCCCGCGAGCTCGGGCAGGCGGCGGCACAGCCCGTGACCGTCGGCGACGCCGAGCCGCTCGAGCAGGTGCGCGCCGTCCGCCACGACGAAGTACGTGCCCCGGGGGACGACGACGTCGAACCCGGCGGCGGTCAGCCCCTCGCACAGCAGGTCCCGGCGGGTGGCGAGCGACGTCGCCAGCGCGCGCGGCGCGTCGTCGTCGGCGAGCGCCTTCGCGATGGCCGGCTGGAAGGGTGCGCCGGAGGTGTACGTGAGGAACTGCTTCACCGTGCGCACGGCCGTGACGAGCTCCGCGGGGCCGTGCGTCCAGCCGACCTTCCAGCCCGTGAGGCTGAACGTCTTGCCGCTGGAGGAGACGGTGAGGGTGCGCTCCGCCATGCCGGGCAGGGTCGCGATCGGCACGTGCACGGCGTCGTCGAAGGTGAGGTGCTCGTAGACCTCGTCGGTGAGGACGACGACGTCGGCCTCGCGCGCGACGGCCGCGACCTGCTCCAGCTCGGCCCGCGTGAGCACCGTGCCCGTGGGGTTGTGCGGGGTGTTCACCACGATGAGCCGCGTGCGGGGGGTGACCGCGGCGCGCAGGGCCGCGGCGTCGAGCCGGAAGCCCTCCGCGGTGAGCGGCACCGGCACGTGCGTCGCGCCCGCCAGGGCGATGCTCGCGGCGTGCGAGTCGTAGTACGGCTCGAGGGTGATCACCTCGTCTCCCGGTCCCGCGAGCGCGAGGATCGACGCGGCGAGCGCCTCCGTGGCGCCGGTGGTGACCAGCACCTCGCCGTCCGGGTCGACGTCGAGCCCGTAGCGGCGCCGCTGGTGGTCGGCGATCGCGCGCCGCAGCTCGGGTACGCCGTCGCCGGGCGGGTACTGGTTGCGGCCCGCGTCGATCGCGTCCTTGGCGGCGTCCCGGATGAACGCCGGACCGTCGACGTCGGGGAAGCCCTGGCCCAGGTTGATCGCGCCCGTGCGGGCGGCGAGCGCCGTCATCTCCGCGAAGATCGTCTGCGCGACGGCGCCGTCCGCCCCGAGCAGTCCCGTCGCGCGGGCGACGTCGTTCCAGCGGCCGGGCGGGGGAGAGGTCGGCATGGTCCTCGACCCTAGCCCCGGCCGGTGGCGGGCGCGGCCGCTGTCCGGCTACCGTAGTGACCAGGTTTGATGATTGGGTCACTACGGAGGTCCTGATGCCCCGCCCGCTCGTCCCCGACCGCCGTGCGCGCATCCTCGACGCCGCCCGCGCCCTGATCCTCGAGCACGGCTGGCCCCGCACCACGGTCGCCGACGTCGCGGCGCGAGCCGGCATCGGCAAGGGCGCCGTCTACCTCGAGCTCCCCGACAAGGCCGCGATCCTCGACGCCGTCCTGCGGCGCAGCACCCGGGACCTCACCGCCGAGGTGCGCCGACGCGTCGTCGAGGCCGCCGGCGTGGTCGACCTGCCCGCCGTCTACCGGTTCGGCACGGAGGCGCTGCTGGGCGACCCGCTGATGCGGGCCCTCTACGTCGGCGACGAGACGCTCCTGGGCGACCACGTGCGCGACGTGGCCGGAGGTGCCGGCGGCGACCGGTACGGGGGGCGGCTCGGGTGGCTGTCCGAGTACGTCGCACGGCTGCAGGACGCGGGGGTGGTGGACCCCGCCGTGCCCACGGAGTCGGTGGTGCGGGTCCTCGGCATCTTCAGCGTCGGCCTGGTGCACGCGCCGGGCACGATCGGCGCGACGTCGGACGACGAGCTGCGCGCCGCCGTCGCGCTCTTCGCCGACCTCGTCGGCCGCGGCCTCGCCGTCGACCGGCCCTCCGACCACGCCGCCGACGTCCCCGCCGACGTCGAGGCCGCCCGTGCCGCGCAGCTCGGCCTCCTCGCCCGGCTCGACCACCAGCTCGACCTCCTGGAGGAACCGTGACCGACCGTGCCGTGGCGGGCGTCTTCGCCACCTGGACCGACCTCACCGTGGCCGGCGGCCCCGTGCGGCACTACCGTGCCGGCGACACCGGCCCGCCCGTCCTGCTGCTGCACGGCGGCATGCTCGACACGGCGGCGGGGGTGTGGCGCCACGTCGCGGGCGACCTCGCCGCCGACCACCGCGTGCACGTCGTCGACCTGCCGCGGCACGGCGGGAGCAGGCCGTGGGAGGGACTGCTCGACGACGCGTTCTACCGCACGTTCCTCGGCGAGCTGCTCGACGCCCTCGGGTTGGAGCGGGTCGCGCTGGTCGGGCTCTCCCTGGGGGCCGGCGTGTCGGTGGGGTTCGCCCTGGACCACCCGGAGCGCGTCGACGCGCTCGTGGCGATCGGGCCGGGCGGCATCGGCCGGCGGCGCCCGGCACAGCTGCTCACCTGGCTCGCCCTGCGCACGCCCGGCCTGCTGCGGCTCACCAGCCGCTGGCTGGCACGGCGACCCGCCGTGGTGCGCCGGTCGATGGTGGACAACCTCGCGGCCGGAGAGGCCACGGACGGCTTCGAGGAGATCGTCGCGCTCGTCCAGCAGGAGGCGCGGGCGAAGGCGACCCACCGGGAGCCCGCGCTCGACGACTGGATGGTCCGCGCCTACGGGCCGTTCGCCATGGCGCTCGACCACCTGCCCCACCTCTCCGGGCTGCGGGTGCGGTCGCTGTGGGTGCGCGGCGACCGCGACCCGCTGGTCGGGCACGAGGAGCTCGCCGCGGCCGCCGCGGCGGCACCGGGCGCCCGCCTGACCACCATCCGAGACGCCGGCCACATCGTCACCTACGACCAGCCGGAGGCAGCGTCGGCGCTGGTCAGAGAATTCTTGGCAGCCTCCCGCGGAGGCGGTCCCGGGTAGCGGTACGAGACCTTCGCCCGGGTTGTCCACAGGGCGGACCCGGGCGATTGCCCGGGTCCCCTACTCTGGTGCCGCTTTCGCCGCCGATGAGGGCACCGACGAGAGGACAGATCAGTGTCGATCGACACGACGGCGCCTGCCGACGCCGCCGCACTGCTCGAGCACGAGGTGCGCGAGCTCGTGCGCCGCCGCGCCCTCGACCCCGTCCGCGACCGGCCGGGCCTGGAGCGCCTCGTCGCGGAGGCCTCCGCCGACTACACCGAGCGCGCCACCCGCGGCGTCGTCCCGGCGCTCGCGGACCCGCAGGGCACCGCTCGCGCCGTCGTCGACGCGCTCGGCGGCCTGGGCCCGTTGCAGCGCTACCTCGACGACCCCGAGGTCGAGGAGATCTGGATCAACGCGCCCGCCAAGGTGTTCGTCGCGCGACGCGGGGTCCCCGAGCTCACGACGACGATCCTCACCGCTGCGCAGGTGCGCGACCTCGTGGAGCGGATGCTCAAGGCGTCCGGCCGCCGCCTCGACCTCTCAAAACCATAGAATTTACATATGGTCACCAGCCCCGAATCCAGCCCTCTGCCAGCCGCGATCTACGTCCGGATCAGCCGTGACAAGGCGGGTGCCGGGCTCGGCGTAGACCGCCAGGAAGCCGACTGCCGCGCCCTCGCGGAGCGTCTGGGCTGGAACGTGGTGGCCGTGTACGCCGACAACGACATCTCGGCGTACAGCGGCAAGCCCCGGCCCCAGTACCGCGCGATGCTCGACGCGGTGAAGACCGGGAAGGTGCGCGGCGTCGTGGCGTGGCACACCGACCGCCTGCACCGCCGGACCCTCGAACTGGAGGAGTTCGTGACGCTGGCAGAGACGCACCACCTGCAGGTGCAGACGGTCACCGCCGGGACCCTCGACCTCTCGACCGCCTCGGGACGGATGGTGGCCCGGATGCTCGGCGCGGCTGCTCAGCACGAGGTGGATCACGCCCGGGAGCGGATGCAGCGGAAGCGGGCGCAGATGGCCGCCAACGGCGAGTACCGAGGTGGGCCGCGCCCGTTCGGCTACGAGAAGGACGGGTACACCGTCCGCGAGTCCGAGGCCGAGGTGATCCGCCAGGCGACGGAGGCCATCCTCGCGGGCCGAACGCTCGCCGCCGTCGCCCGGGACCTGAACGCGCAGGGCTCCACCACCTCCACTGGCAACGCGTGGTCGTACATGCGGCTGCGGGACATGCTGGCGCGCCCTCGGAACGCCGGGCTGCTGCACCGGGGCAAGGTCGGCCGCCAGGACATGCAGATCGTCGGCCCCGCGCTCTGGCCCGCGGTGGTGGACGAGGACACGTGGCGGGCACTGCACGCCCGGCTGATCGACCCCTCGCGGCGGAAGCAGGACGGCAACGACACCCGGTGGCTCGGCTCGGGCATCTACCGGTGCGGCCGGTGCGGCAGTTCGATGCGGGTCACGGCCATCGGCGGGACCGGCGCGAAGCGTGGCGGGAAGCGCGTCTACCACTACCGCTGCCAGGCGGCGGCGCACCTGACGATCGCCCAGGGGCTCACCGACCGGCACATCGTCGATGTCGTGGCCCGGCACCTGCAGGACCCCCGCGTGGTCGCCGCGATGACCCCCGACACCGAGGACGGGACGCTGGCCGAGGCCCGCGAGCAGCGGGCCGTCCTCGTGGCCCGGCTGGAGGGCACGGAGCGCGACTACGACGAGGACCTGATCGACGCTCGCCGGTACGCGGCAAAGCGCGACAAGATCACCGCCGAGTTGGCCGAGGTGGACGCCCGGCTGGTCGCCGCCACGCAGCAGACGATGGCGTCGCCCATCGCTGGCGCCGTCGACCCGGCGGAGGCGTTCCGGGCCGCGCCGGTGGACATCCAGCGCGCCGTCCTGCGGGAGATCCTCACGGTCGAGGTGCTGCCCTCGCCACGGCGGGGGATGCAGTGGTCCTCGGAACGGCTGAACCTGTCGCTCGTCAAGGACCCGGACGTCGAGCAGGGCGACGACGCCCGCCCGCCGTTCGACTGGGACGACGTCGCCTGACACGTCCGCCGACTCGCGGACCGGTCTTCTCGGCACCCCGGCTCCCCGGTAAACTGGGACACGGAGAAACTGAGGCCCGGACGCACGGGCACCGGCCCATGAGGCGAGAGAGCGGGCTCCCCGGACGGGAGTAGGCAGCAGCCACGAAGGCGCGCCCACCGTGAGTGCGAGGACAGCAGCGCGCAGCGCTGCGCACCCTCGTGGAGAACCCTCATGCGACTCGCCGTCGTCTCCGCCGCAGCCAGGTACTGCGGCCGTTCTGAGCGCACCGTGCGCTCGTACATCTACCGAGGTGCCCTGAGCGTCTTCAGGGTCCCCGGCGTCCGAGGTCAGGTCGTCGACCTCGACGAAGTGGACAAGGTCGTCCCTCGCCCGAAGGCCACGGCCAAGCTTCTCGACACCGCCCCCGAGGCGGTGATCCAGTGATGCGCCAGGCCCCCGCTCAGCCCGCCGCCGAGCCGCACCCCTCCCACCCCACCCCGGAGGATGCTCCGCCCGTCCTGGGCACGCTCAGCGACGCCCAGGCCATGCGGGTGGGTCACCTCCTCGCCCTCGCGGCGCGCTCGTCCTCGAAGCCGGAGGGCAGCCGGTGAGCGCCGACGTCGACACCACCGCCATGACCGAGGCCGAGGCCCGCGCCTCCGTCGACGAGGCGAAGCAGTCGATCACGCGGTTCGCGGAGTGCATCGTCGAGCAGGTCGAGCGGCGGGCCTGGCTCGCGCTCGGTCACGGCTCGTGGGCCGAGATGCGGGAGGCCGAGTACGGCGGCGAAGCGTCGTTCCTCGTGCCGACGGCCAAGCGTCGCGAACTCGTCGCCCGGCTGCGCGCCGCAGGGCTCACGCAGCGCGAGATCGCCGCGACGGCGGGCGTGGCCGAGCGAACCGTCCGCTACGACCTGAACGGCACCGGCAAGATTGCCGGTCCGGCTGTCGCTGACGAGCCGTGTGGGCGGTGCGTCCTGTGCACCGGCGAGCGGCCGAAGCGGGCCGACAGGCGGTCAACGCGGGAGGAGGCGTTGGCGACGCAGGACGCCATCCACCGCAACCTGACGTCCGGCGAGATCGCCTTGTGGTACCTCGCTGCGCTCTGCTCCGACGTGGCCGACCTCGACCATGACCTCGACGACATCGGTCTCTCCGAGCACGACGTCACGATGTACGCCGCCACGTGGCTCGCGCACCGAGCACGGCCGAGGCCCGGCGAGCGGGTCGACATCGCGGACCTGCCGCGATGGCCGTACGAGACGATGGTGCTCGGTGACGAGGGCGACGACCCGCCCGTCGTCGTCCTCGCGTTCACGTCGCTCCAGTGGCGCTACCGCCGCGAGCCGACCGACGAGCGGATGCGGGACCTGCCCGGGTTCGCCTGCGCGGTGGCCGCCCACGAACGCGACGACGAGGACGCCTCGTGATCGCCACGGCCTCGCACAGCGCCTCGGTGCCCCAGGGCACCACATCCACCCCGCCCCGCCCTCCGGGGCCGTCCTGGGGGCGGCTGGCCACCGATCTGGAGCCAATTGGTTCCATCCCGACGACGGAGGTGCAGCGGTGACGGCTGAGCGCACCGACCCGCTGCCTGACGGCTGGCTCGAACTGCCCTACGACGAGACGCCGGACCGCGACGAGTACGTCCAGGCCCACTTCGAGGACAGCATCGTCGACTTGACCGGCTGGTGGGCGAGGACGGGGCACACGGTCCGGTGGCGACCGTTCACCGAGGCCGAGAAGCGCCAGCGTCGTGCCCGTCAGGACCAGGAGGCGGCCGAGCAGCGGGAGCGGGAGCGGCAGGCCGCCGAGCGTGAACGGCAGCGGGAGGAGGAGGCGGCTCGTCAAGCACGGGTCGCTGCAGCGGTCCGCGCCGTCAGCCCTCGTGAGCGGACCGAGGCGCTCCGCCGGCATCTCGTCGAGCAGAAGCCCGACGCACGCACCGACGAAGCGCTGGTGGCCTGGGAGTGCGGCCACACCACCGACCGTGGCCGGTACGCCCGTGTCGAGTGGATGGTCGGCTACGACGGGATGGCGGAGCGGCGGTACGACTACGACGAGGAGGGGCGCTCGGGCGGGGGCTCGACCTGCAACGAGAAGCACGACGGCGAGCCGACCGTCTCTGCTGCCGCGCTCGTCGCGGAGTACCAGCGCGTGGCCAAGCTTGGACCGGCCGAGCGCTCGAAGTACGTGCCGTCCCGACGTGGCCGGTCGACGAAGTCGAAGGCCCCGAAGGTCACGTTCACGCGGCAGCAGGTCTGGGACCTCCTCGTCGAGCACGGCGTGCCGACGTCGGGGCCCGGCTCGGGCCAGAACGCGGCGGAGCAGGCGCTACGGCACCTCGATCCCCGTCCGCCCCAGGGGCTGATCCGTGAGGTGCAGCGTGCACGGAAGGAGGCAACGGCGGAGCAGCCCGGCACCTGACCCCGCCAGGTGTGGGTGAGCCATGTGTGTGGGCCCCTCCCTCTAGGAGGGGCCCTCCCACACATACATGCCGCACCCGCACCCGTCGGTGGTCAGGCCCCCGGGCTGCGGAGCCTGCCAGCACCTACACCTCGACCGTCCACGGGGCGGTGTTGGGGTTGGTGTCCGAGAGGCAGTCGCGGCCGAAGTAGAACCGGGTCTCCTCGGCCGTCAGGCGGTGGCCGTCCTCGTCGATCGGCGTCGCCGGGAGGGGGAAGCCCAGGACGAACGCGCGCTGCCAGTGCAGGACGTCGCGCACGGCCTCGTGCAGCGGCCGGGGGACGGCGACGAACTCGGTGTGGGTGTGGGACTGGCGGGGGCACCGCGAGGAGCACAGCGCGCTCGCCCCGTCGGTCTGGTGGTCGAACGACCGGAGCCGGTCGGCCAGCGTGACGCGGGGGCCGAACATCGGGCTCTGGACGACCGTCCCGGCGGTCGCGGGGGCGGCGGTGGCGGTGACGGACATGGCTGCTCCTCCTCGTGCTACGGCTAGACCCACAGTGTAGCGCCACTGGACGAAGCGCCGTGCATTGTGTAGCACCGCTGAACTGAGATCGTGGGTCTATCCGTAGCACGGCGGCTGGTTAAGGCCAGGTTGGGGCAGAAGTTAAGGACCCGACGCGCTGCTGGCCGTAGTACGGCGGCGGTTCAACGCGGTCTCAACCACGGTTCCAGCGTGTCGCGGCTGTCTCGAAGACGCAGAAGTGCCCGCTCACCTGGGCATTCGCCGCCCGAGCCGCTGCCGTGCCGGTTCGCTGCCGGTTTCACCGTGGATTCACGCTGGATTCACACCCGGAGCCGCCCTGAAGTTGAGGCAGATGGCTCAGTTCGAGGTCTCCCGTGGGAGGCGTCGACCGGGCTCGACGGCCCGTCTCCGATCCGGGAGGATGGAGCCAGGCGATACCCCCAGGGGGTGTGCCACCATTCGCAGCACTAGAGCACCTGGACCGCCATGACGACGACCAGCATCGGCATCGTCTCCTCCCCGACGCCCGCGTGGACCGACGCCCTCGGCATCGGCTGTCTCCGGCACCGCGCCGCACGCGGGGAGCCCTGCTGGACGCTCCCCGGCGACGTCGTCCGCCGCAGCCACGCCGCCGTGTGCGCCGAGCGGGTCCGCGTCGCGCAGGCCGTGCACGCCAACCAGGCCCGGACCGCCGCGCACCGGCTGCACCCGAACCGGAAGCGGCCGTGACCCCCGCCGTCGAGCCCGAGACGTTCCGGCTGCTGCTGGAACTGGGGGACACGTGGAGCGACACGTACGAGCCCAGCATGTGGCTCCGGCTCCGCGCCCAGGCCGCTGCCCTGGCGCTCGCGGCCGACGGCCCGATGCCTCGGGGCCGGTACGTCGTCCCCCTCGTGCCGCACCTGCCGTCGGGGCAGTGCTCGCGCTGCGAGTTCCCGGCCGAGTTCCACGCCGGGTTCGAGGCCACCTCGGACGCCTTGCCCGGCGTCACCCTCGTCTTCACCTTCAGGCTCTGCCGTCGCCACAGGGCCGCCGAGTACCCGGAGCACACCTGATGCCGAAGAAGCCGCCGCCCACGCCGACCCTGCCGAAGAAGGGCCGCCCCGCTCGCAGGACCAAGCCCGCCGCGCCCACGCCGAAGGTGAAGCCCCAGAGGAGGAAGTCGTGAACCCCCGCTACGACCCCACCGCCCGGCTCCGCAGGGCCAGCGAGGACGTGCAGGCCGCCGCCGAGGCGAGCCGCCCGCGCGCCCTCCGCCAGACCGTCCACCGCCGTCGCGCGCCCACGCCGGTGCCCGGCGGCGCGAAGAAGCGGACGGCGACGAAGCCCGTGCCGCCGAAGCCCGCTCCCGCCGTCGAGCCCGGAGGGGCGATCCTCACGGCCGCCGAGATGTCGGCCGTCGACCACCTGCTGGCCACGCACCCCGAGACCCGCCACTTCTTCCAGGGACAGCGCCGATGACGACCGAGACCACGACCGCCGCGAGCGCCGTCGAGCCGACCCCTGACGGGCACCTGCCCTGTGCCGCGTGCGGCGTCGCCGTGGCCGTCGAGGATGCCGGCGAGCGCATCCAGGTCGGGCAGTCGTCGAGGTACCGGGTCTCGCCGCTGGACGCCGAGCCCTCGGAGCGCGGCAAGCCGTACCGGGTCACCGAGCCCGGGGACATGACGAGGTGCCCCTCGTGCGCCGACCGGCTCGCTCTCGCCCGTCTGCTGGTGGAGGCCCACCCCGGCGCCGTCCGCCGGATCGGCAGCCCTGCCGTCGCCACCGAGCGGGTCGTCGCCGCCCTCGACGGGCTCGCCGCGCTCGGCGCGCCGCTCCCTGACGCGGCCAAGTTGACCGGAGCCAAGCTTGGACGGCTCGTGAACCGCCTCACCCTCCACGGCGGCATCGTCCAGTGGGCGTCGCACCGGCGCGGGCAGCCCTCTCCCGCCGCCGAGGTCACGACGGCACCGTGGGCGCACGTGACGGACAACGCCGACCTCCGCGACGACTACGCCGGGTACCTGTCCGACGCGATCGGCCCGCGCCCGACCCCGCCGCCGGACGGCGGCCCGCGCGGCTGCCTCATGTGCGGCGTCGCGCAGCAGACGGGGACGTGGGAGCAGGTCAACGTCCGCGCGTCCACGCTCGGCATGAAGCAGCAGGGCGACCCGCGCGTGAGCGGCTACCTGTGCACCGGGTGCGGCACCGCCGTGCAGGACGTCGGCTCGGTCGGCCCGACGGCGCTGTCGAGGGCGCTCCTCGCCCATCTCGGCGTCGCGCACAACCCGCTGAACCCGATCCAGGTCGACGGCGTCGAGATGTGGTTCGCGACCGGCCGCCCGCCGACCCGCACCCGGTGGGCGCACGTCGCTCTCGACGCCGACACCAGGGCCGTGCTCGGGATCGAGTGACGGTGGCTGGTCCCTCGCACGCGCCGAAGCGACCTCGCTTCGACGAGAGCAGCGAGAGCGTCGTCGTGATCTGCGGCAGGTGCGGGCACCGAGAGGTGGCTCTGACCGCCTCGGGAGCCCACGCCGTCTACGCCGCGCACGAGATCGAGGACCACTACGACACTCGGCGCCGTCGCGGTCAGCGGACCTCGTCGTCGCCAGGCGTGGAGCCGCCGGAACGCTCCTCGTCGCCGCTGCCGATGCCGCCGTCGCTGCTCGGGATGTCCACCGGGTCCTTCATGCGGAGGAAGAAGTAGTCGGTGCTGCTCGGCAGCGGTGGGCGACGCCTGCCTCTCGTGTACCCGCTGCGCAAGGCCGCCTCGACCTCGTCGAGCCAGGCCAGCACCTCCGCGCGGCCGACCTCTCCGATAGCCTCGCCAGAGCCCCCAGCGAGGAACCGCCCGGCGCGGGCCTCCGGGTCGCGCTCCCTCGCCTTCTTGAACGACGCGCCCTCCTCCTCCCAGTGCTCCTCCAGGTTCCGCACCTCGCGGATCGGAGCCAGGCCGGGGAACGGCGGACAGTTGTCCTGGGGGAGGGCCTCGGCCACCTTCTCGACCTGGGCGAGCGCGACGTACACGAGGTAGTACTCAGTGTGGAGGGCCCAGTTGTCCCCGACGCGCAGCCGCCGACCGCGCAGCGAGTTGTAGTACTCGCGCCAGCCTTCGGGGCTGCCCTGGTCGCGGTAGTCCTGCTTGAACATCTCCTCACCGAGACGCTTCTCGTACCGCGCGAACGCCGTCTGGAACCGGTCGACTTCGAGACGTGCGAGGTCGATGAACTGGAGCCCGCGTATCCGAAGCGTGCGGTCGTCGGCGGTGACCTTGCGTTTCATGCCTGATCCTCGGGGCCGCCAGGCTCAGGACGCGCCAGTGCCGGTGCCACCGAGCAGATCTGGAGGGAGCGGGAGGCTGTCGACCCGCTCCAGGACGCCGCGCAACTTCAGGTTCTCGTGCTCCAGCGCTGTCACCGCCCTGGCCGTCGCCTGCATTCCGGCGACGAACATCTCCCCGAGGAGGCCGAACTTGTCGTCGGGATCGGTGAGGACACCGGCCTCCGAGACCTTCTTCAGCATCTCGTCCATCTCGGCAAGCAGGCGTTCGGTGATCGGGTGCGGGATGTCGGTCATGGTCGCTCCTTCTCGTGGTGCCGGGCGGCGGTGCACGGCTGCCCTGGACGGTAGCGGGGGACGTGACGGAGAGGCAGGGCGCCCGGAGCAATTCACCCTCCCGTGTGGGACCAAATGTGCTGCAGCGGAAGTACGTTCGCGCTCTACCCGTCGCGACGGTGCGGCGGCCGACAGGGGAGAAGCGAACGATGGCAGAGGTCATCCGGCGCGTGATCCACGCTCAGGGAATCGACTTCGTCGACGACGCATCGACGATCGACGGCAAGTACGGGGAGATCAGCGAGACGGTCGAGGTCGGCATGGTCAACGGCGACACCCACATCTTCGTCGCGACGCAGCACTCAACCCTCTCGGCGCGGCTGGTCTCGGGCGGTGCGCTCGAAGTCAGGTACGGGCTGGAGGCGCGGACCTACAGCCCGACGGGATGGGCCTACGTCGAGGGGGCGACGCAGGAAAGGCGGTAGCCGGGGTCCAGTTCCGTAGGCCCGCTGAACCTCGCTGGACCCCCGGCTACCTCGGTCCACCCGCCTACATGTTCCGAACCTCACACATATGTCAAACCCTTGGCTTCTACCTCAGCAGCCCATTCGTCGACGCCTCGCTCCCCGGCGGCGAGCGCCTCCACGTCGTGATCCCCGGCGTCACACGCGACCACATGGCCGTCAACATCCGCAAGCACCTGGTGCGCGCGGACCACCTCGACCACTTGGTGCGGCTGGGCTCCCTCACCGCCCATGCCGCCGCGTTCCTCGACGCCGCGGTGCGCGCCGGGCTGAACGTGCTCGTGTCCGGGGCGACGCAGGCGGGCAAGACCACGATGCTCAACGCCCTCGCCGGCTCGATCCCCGCGGGGCAGCGGGTGATCTCCTGCGAGGAGGTGTTCGAGGTCCGCTTCGCGGCCCGTGACCACGTCGCCATGCAGTGCCGCCAGCCCAGCCTCGAGGGCACGGGCGAGATCCCGCTGCGCCGGCTGGTCAAGGAGGCGCTGCGGATGCGACCGGACCGGATCGTCATCGGGGAGGTGCGCGAGGCCGAGAGCTTCGACATGCTCGTCGCCCTCAACGCCGGCATCCCCGGGATGTGCACCGTGCACGCGAACTCGGCGCGCGAGGCCGTCACGAAGATGTGCACGCTGCCGCTGCTCGCGGGGGAGAACGTGTCCGACCGCTTCGTCGTGCCGACCGTCGCGTCGGCGATCGACCTGGTGGTGCACCTCGACGTGGCCTCGGACGGCTCCAGGCAGGTGCGGGAGGTCGTGGCCGTGACGGGACGTGTCGAGGGGGACCGGGTCGAGACCGCTGGCATCTTCCACCGGCTGCCGGCCGAGCAGGGTGGCGACCTGGTGCGCGGCGACGGCTTCCCGCCCGGTGAGGAGCGCTTCGCGCGCGCCGGCGTCGACGTCCGTGCGCTGCTGGCCGGGGGCCGCTGATGGGCGTCGTCGTGGGGCTCCTGCTCGGCGCCGGCCTGGCGTGCGTGTGGTTGTCGTGCTGGGAGGCGCCCGCGCGCCCGCGCCGTCGCGCCGGTCGTTCGGCCGCCGTCCAGGACCTGCTCGTCCAGGCCGGTGCGCCCTCGGTGACCCCCGCAGCCCTGTGGTGGCTCAGCGCGACGGCGGGCGTCGTCGTGCTGCTCGCCGGGCTGGCGCTGACCCGCTCGCCCGCCATCGCCGCCTGCTTCGCGCTGATGGCGGCGGCCGCGCCCGAGCTGCTGGTGCGGGTGCGGGCCAGGAAGCGTCGGCGGGACCTGCGCGAGGTCTGGCCGGAGGTGGTCGACCACCTCGCGTCGGGCGTGCGGGCCGGGCTCTCGCTGCCGGAGGCCGTGGCGCAGCTGAGCGAGCGCGGCCCGGTGGAGCTCCGTGAGCCGTTCGCCCGGTTCGCGGCGGACTACCGGGCGACCGGGCGCTTCGGGGAGTGCCTCGACCTGCTCAAGGCGCGGCTCGCCGACCCGGTGGCGGACCGGATCGTGGAGGCCCTCCGGCTGACGCGCGAGGTGGGCGGCACCGACCTGGGGCGCCTGCTGCGCACCCTGTCGTCGTTCCTGCGCGAGGACGCGCGGACGCGGGGCGAGCTCGAGGCGCGGCAGTCCTGGACCGTCAACGGCGCGCGGCTCGCGGCCGCCGGGCCCTGGGTGGTCCTGGCGTTCCTCGCGACCCGGCCGGAGACGGCGCAGGCGTACAACTCGGCGGCGGGGGTCGCGGTCCTCGCCGCCGGGGCGGCCACGTCGGCGCTCGCGTACTGGTCGATGCGCCGGATCGGGCGGTTGCCCGAGGAAGGCCGGGTGCTGCGATGACGGTTCCGGGGATCTCCGGCGCCGGCGCCCTCGTCGGGCTGCTCGGCGGGCTCGGCCTGCTGCTCGTGATCGCGCGTCTCCGCGCCCGCCGGACGACCCTCGACCAACGGCTGGCCCCGGCGCTGCGCCCGCGCGACGCGACGTCCGGGCTGCTGCGGGAGCAGCCCACCCACACCCCGTTCCCCGTGATCGAGCGGCTGCTCGCCCCCTGGGTCGCGGACACCGCGCACTGGTTCGAGCGGCTCGGGTCCTCCCGCGCGGACGTGCGTCGACGGCTCGACCGCGCCGGCTGGCACGAGAGCGTCGAGGCGTTCCGGGCACGGCAGGTCGTCTCGACGGCCCTGGGTCTGGCGGCCGGGCTCGTGCTCGCGCTGCTCCTCGCCGCCACGCGCGGGTCCGCACCGGTCCCGCTGGCGGCGCTCGTGCTGCTGTGCGGCGCCGGCGGGTTCGTCCTGTGCGACCAGTGGCTGAGCCGCGCCGTCCACCGTCGGGAGGAGCGGATGCTCGCCGAGTTCCCGACCGTCGCCGAGCTGCTCGCCCTCGCCGTCACGGCAGGCGAGGGGCCGGTGCCCGCCCTCGAGCGTGTCGCCGCCACCGCCCGCGGTGAGCTGTCCGGCGAGATCTCCGTGATGCTCGCCGACGTCCGCGCCGGGGCGCCCATCGCCGCCGCCCTCACGGCCATGGCCGACCGGACCGGCCTGCCGTCGCTCACCCGCTTCGCCGAGGGCGTCGCCGTCGCGCTGGAGCGCGGCACGCCGCTCGCCGACGTGCTGCGCGCGCAGGCGCAGGACGTGCGTGAGTCGGGGCGCCGGGCCCTCATGGAAGCGGGGGGCAAGAAGGAGGTCGCGATGCTCGTGCCCGTGGTCTTCCTCATCCTGCCGATCACCGTCGTCTTCGCCGTCTTCCCGTCCCTCGCCACCCTGCAGATCGGCTTGTGAACGTGCGTGCCGACATCCGAACCCGCCGCCCCCGCGCGGTGCCACCGAAAGGACCGACCATGCACGACGAGACCGAGAACCTGACGGAGCGCCCCGACGCGGACGACCCGGAACGCGGGGACGTGCCCGGCTGGGTGCTCGTGACGTTGATGACGGCGGGGCTGGTCGTCGCGCTGTGGGCGATCGCCGGCCCGCTGCTCGAGGACACGTTCACGCGGGCGATCACGAGCGTCACGGGTCCGTGACATGGCCATCGGCAGGCTGCACCACCTGGTGATCGACTGCCCGGACCCGCGGGGCCTCGCGGAGTTCTGGTCGGCCGTGCTCGGCCAGGACGTGACGTACGCGGACGACGACTTCGTCGTGGTGGCGCGCAGCGACCGGCACTCCGGCCTCGCGTTCCAGCGCGCCCCCGACCATCAGGCACCGGACTGGGGCGATCCGGCACGGCCGCAGCAGATGCACCTGGACGTCATGGTCGACGACGTGGCGGAGGCCCACGCGCGCGTGCTGGCGCTCGGCGCCCGCCGGTTGACGGCCGCGGCGCCGGGCTCGGGGGAGGGCGACGTGTACGCCGACCCTGCCGGCCACCCGTTCTGCCTCGTCCCGCGGCCCGGCTGGGCGCCGCCGGTCGAGGCGGGCCGGGCGTGACGGGACCGGCCGGGCCTGTCCAGACCGGGCCCGTCCAGACCGGGCCTGTCCAGACCGGGCCTGTCCAGACCGGGCCTGTCCAGACCGGGCCTGTCCAGACCGGGCCTGTCCAGACCGGGCCTGTCCAGACCGGGCCTGTCCA